>JAJRXB010000455.1 GCA_024276515.1 Chloroflexota bacterium | reverse complement strand
GAAAATTTTGACGGCAGCCTCACCGAGCCAAAAGTTTTGCCGGCCAAACTTCCTAACTTCCTGGTCAACGGTGCCTCGGGAATTGCCGTGGCCATGGCCACCAACGTGCCACCTCACAACCTGGGTGAGATTTGCGATGCCCTGGTCTTTATGATCGATCGGATGGCAAAGGGCAAAGGGGACAGTGTGTCGGTGGAAGACCTGCTCCAGTTTGTCCAGGGACCGGACTTCCCCACCGGCGGCATCGTCTATCGCTACGCCCAGGGAGCCAATGCCGACGACGATGGCGCCGACCTTATCCGCAGTGCATACGCGGTCGGGCGTGGTCGCTTCACCGTGCAGGCCAAAGCGCACATCGAGGAGATGACCCGCAACCGGCATCGTATCGTTATCACCGAATTGCCCTATCAGACCAACAAGGCCAACCTCATCGAGCGCATCGCCGAATTGGTCCGTGACGACAGAATCGAAGGCATCACCGACCTGCGCGACGAGAGCGACCGCCAGGGGATGCGCATCGTCATCGAGTTGACCCGCACCGTGGGACCCCGCCAGGTGCTCAAGCAGCTCTTCAAATTGACGCCAATGCAGCAGACCTTTGGCATGAATATGCTGGCTCTGGTGGACGGCGAACCCCGTTTGCTGTCGCTCAAGCGGGCCTTGCAGCTCTTCGTCGAGCACCGGCAAGAAATCATCACCCGCCGCAGTCGCTACGAGCTGAACAAGGCCCGCCAACGCGCCCACGTGCTGGAGGGGTTGCTGATAGCCCTGGCCAACCTGGACGAGGTCATCGCCACCATCCGGGCGTCGCGCACCGTAGACACCGCCCGCCGCAACCTGCGGCGCAAGTTCAAGCTGAGCAAAGTCCAGGCCCAGGCGATTCTCGATACCCCGTTGCGCCGGTTGGCCGCCCTGGAACGCAAGAAAATCGAGGCCGAATACAAAGAGCTGCTCAAGCGTATCAAGTATTTGGAAACCCTGCTGCGTAGCCCCAAAAAAATCCTGGGCGTCATCAAAGAGGACCTGCTGGATCTCAAGTCGAAGTATGATTCGCCGCGACGTACCCACATCGTCGCCGGCGAGAAAGGCCATCTCACCACCCGAGACCTGGTGCCCGAAGAAGACGTGGTCGTGGCCGTCAGCCGGAGCGGGCGGGTTTGTCGTTGGCCTGCCGGCCAGGGTCTTGACCCGGGCCGGGGCCGTCAAAAGGACCCGCTGGTCGCCGCCACGGTGGCCAACACCCGCGACGACCTGTACCTCTTCACCGAGGACGGCAAAGCCATCGTGATGCCGACGCACCAGGTTCCGTCTGGGGCAGCGCCCGGCGCGGGCGTGCCGGTCGCCGAGTTGGCCGGCCTTGCGCGTCAGCCGGCGATAACGGCTGCCCTGTCGCTGTCCAAAGAGGAGACGCCCCAGGGCTATCTCTTCCTCACCAGCCGCCGGGGCCGGGTGAAGCGAGTCGCCCTGGCCGACCTGGTCGCCGCCCGCACCGCCGAAGTCACGGTGATGAACATAGAGGAGGGAGATACGCTGGGCTGGGCAGCGCGCACCACCGGCAAAGAAGACGTGGTGCTCATTGTGTCGAACGGCCAGGCCATCCGTTTTTCCGAAGAAGACGTTCGACCTATGGGCCTATCGGCGGCCGGGGTGCTGGGGGTGAAGATGGGCGAAGACGACGAAGTCGTAGGGATGGGAGTCTATCGCCCCCGGGGTGACGTGGTCGTCATCTCCGAGATGGGGATCGGCAAGCGCAGCGCGCTGAGCGAATACCCGACTCAAGGACGCTATGGGAGAGGGGTGTCCACTGCCAGCCTTTCGGACAAAACGGGTCAACTGGCCGCCGGAGTCGTGGCCAATGCCTCTGACCGGCTGCTGATGGTGTCGGACAAGGGAAAGGGCAAAGCGGTGTACGTCCGCAGTTTGCCCAAAGCCCGGCGGGCAACCCTGGGCAGAGAACTCATCGCCATCCGGGGACGGGACAGACTGGCGACTTTGTTGTGCCTGCCGCCGGTGGAGACCAAAACGGCCAGGCCGGCCAGCCGGAAAAAGACGAAGACGAAGGCCGCTTCCTCCCGCGATGGTCGGAAGAAGAGGAGCAAGAAATGAACTATTCGGATATGATGGTAACCTGCCAGCAATGCGGGAGATCATTCGTATTTACGGTGACTGCCCAACGAGCGCTGGCCGAAAAGGGCTTGCCGTTGACTCCGCCGGCATATTGTCCCCGCTGTCAGCAGCTTATGCCCCTCACCGACGCCGAGGGAAAAGCGCAGGGCGTGGTGAAGTGGTTCAACCCGCAAAAAGGCTATGGCTTTATCGCATTGAAGAATGGGGGAGAGGTTTTTGTGCACAAGACCGGTCTGGCCGAGGGGGTCTACTCACTGGAGGAGGGCCAGGCCGTGGAGTTTGAGGTAGAGGAGACGATCAAAGGACCACAGGCGGTCAACGTGGTTCCTGTGCAAGAATAAAGGGAGCCGACCGATGGGACTATGGCGACGAATCAAACGTATCCTCGATGCAATCCTGGCCGCTCTCTCCGGCGAACGAGCCGGCACGGTCGGCGACACCGCTTCCATTCCCCGTACCTACGTGGTGCAGCCCGGCGACACGCTGTGGGCCATCGCCCGTCGCTTCAACACCACCGTCCAGGCCCTGGTGGAAGCCAACGGCATCGAGGACCCCGACCTGATCGTCGTCGGCCAGCGCCTCGCCATCCCCACCGGCGAGGAACCGCCGCCCACGCCCGAGCCGACTCCCCCGCCTGCTGAGGAGTACTTCGAGTACATCGTCCGGCCCGGCGATACCCTGTGGGGTCTCTCGCGCCGTTTCGACACCACCGTCCAAAAGCTGGTGGAGATCAACGACATCGAAGATCCCAGCCTCATCGTCGTCGGCCAGACCTTGCTCATCCCCAGGGGTGCCGGACCACCTCCGCCCCCTATGCCGACGCCGGAGCCCACCCCATCGCCCACGCCCGAACCGCCCGCAGAGCAAATCAAGGCCCTGTACCTCACCTATTGGGCCGCCCGCCACGCCGGTCTGCGGAGCCACGCCCTGGCATTGCTGGAAGAGACCGAACTCAACGCCATCGTGATCGACGTCAAGGGGGACGACGGCCTGCTCTACGACACCTTCACTCAGCCGACCATCTCCGGCGCAGCGGCGCAATCGACCCTGGCCGAAGCCGAACTTGAGGACTACGAAAGCGTTGACCTCTCCTGGGCGCGGGGGATGACCGCTTCCTCTCCCTACGACGAGGTTCGGGACTTCCCGACGATGATGGCCTGGCTCAGGGAACGGGGTTACTACGCCATCGCCCGCATCATCGTCTTCAAAGACAACCGTCTGGTGGGGCAACGCCCCGACCTGGCGGTGAAAGACACGCGCACCGGCCAGCCCTGGCGTGACTACAAGGGCATCGGCTGGAGCGACCCCTATCTGCCCGAAGTTCGGGAGTACAATGCGGCCATCGCCACCGAAACCGCCCGCCGGGGCTTCGACGAAATTCAGTATGACTACGTCCGCTTCCCCACCGATGGCCCGACCGAATACATCCGGTATGCCGAGGAAGACACGTCCGAAAACCGCCAGGCGGCAATCAACGACCTGTTGATCCTCACCCGCCAGAAGCTCCGGGGAACCGACTTCAAACTGGCCGTAGATTTCTTCGGTTACACCTGCTGGCGTGACTACGACATCGGCATTGGTCAGGTCATCGAGAGCGTTGCCCCTCACATTGACGTTTTGTGCCCGATGCTTTACCCCTCCACTTTCGGGGCCGGCGTGCCCGGTTTCCCACAATACCGCAATGCCATCGCCTTCCCCTACGAGGTCGTCTACCTCAGCACCGTCCGCGCCGTCGAACGTCTCAAAAAGGTGAATCCAGCGGCAATCGTCCGCCCCTGGATTCAAGATTTTCCCGACTACCGCTTCGACAAGCGTACCTACACCCCACACGAGATTCGGGAAGAGATGCGCGGCGCAATCGAGGGCGGAGCAGAGGGCTGGATGCTGTGGGACCCCCGCGTTAAATACACCCGCGACGCCCTGAAGCCGGCCTCGGCCTCTTAGAGCGCGTTTTGAAAGTCGCAATCTGCGCATTGGTAGTAACGACTTCAGTCGTTTTAGGCTTCATAATGCAAGCGATCAACGACTGAAGTCGTTACTACGAGCACTTTTAAAACACGCTCTTAGGCACAAACGCGGT
>JAJRXB010000454.1 GCA_024276515.1 Chloroflexota bacterium | reverse complement strand
GGTGGTGGTTAAACTGTCAGTGACGGGGGGATGTCATTGCGAGCGAAGCGACGCAATCTCCGGCCTGCAATACGGGGATTGCTTCGTCCGTTTCACTCCCTCGCAATGACGTATCACTTACTTTTCTACCACTACCGAAAACGGAATAAATTCCGCACTCCAACTGAGATGAAACACACCCGTGCCCCTGACAGGTTGTAGAATCTTACGCTCGAAGCAGGTTTGTAACCTGCGTTTTAGTTCCCCAAGAGGCGTTTTGCACTCCAGCCGGGGGTTACAAACCCCCTCTGAGCATTCAAGTGCGTAACTCCTGTTAGATGAGTGAATGCGACAGGTTGTAGAATCTTTATTCCGTGGTATAATCATCATAGACCTCAGGTACTATAGGCCCCTGAGAATATTGTGCAAGGTTAGTTATGCAAGAACAATTGCGCTTGCTAAATCGTATCACCGACGAACTGAACCGCGATCTGGACCCAGACAATATGCTCCAGCGGGTTCTGGATCTGACGGTGAGCTACCTGGGAGCGGCCGAGGGGAGTATTCTGCTCTTCAATGAGCGACGACAGGTGACCGATCGCATCCTTATGCGTCGGGATTTGACCGAGGCCGATCAGAGCCAGGTGGTGGGGCGTGTGCTCTCCGAGGGCTTCGCCGGCTGGGTGGTTGCTCACAATCAGGCGGACATTATCCACGACACGCACGAAGACCCGCGTTGGATTACGTTCCCCGATCAGCCCTACGACCACCGCTCGGCCATTGCCTGCCCGCTGCGCCGGCGCGAGCGGGTGCTGGGCGTGCTGACCCTGGTTCACCCCGATCCCAACTTTTTTCGCAGCGAGCACCTGTCGCTGCTGACGGCCATCGCCGGCCAGGCTGCCATCGCCCTGGAAAACGCTCAACTCTTTGAGCAAACGGAAGCTGAGCGGGCGCATCTGCAGGCTATCCTGAACAGCACTCAGGATGCAGTCGTAGCCACCGACCCTTCGGATCGCCTGTTGCTCCTGAATCCGGCGGCCAAAGCCACGTTTGAAATTCAAGGGGACGACTGGGTCGGCCACCCGCTGGCCGAGGTGATCCATAACCAGGCGTTGGTTGATCTGTGGACCCCGTCCCCGCCTATGGTCGGGGAGATTCCGCTGAAGGATGGACGGACCTTGTGGGCCAGCGTCACCGAAGTGCCCAACGTGGGGCGGGTGGCCGTCTTGCGCGACATCAGCGCCTTCAAAGCGCTGGACAACGCCAAATCGGAACTCATCACCACCTTTACCCACGATCTGGGTGCGCCTTTGGCCGTCGTTAAAGGTTACGTCGAGCTCGTCAAGCTGGATGGTCCCATCAACAAGCAGCAAGAGCACGACCTGGAAGGCATCACCCAGGCCGCCGATCAGATGAAGGCGATCATCGAGGACCTGCTGGAGTTAGGCCGGATCGAAACCATCGAAGACCTGGGAACAGAGCCGCTCTCCCTGAACGACGTTGTGGAGACGACGGTGACTTCCTTCCGGGCCCTGGCCGAAGTCAACCAGATTGAGCTGGTTTTTGAGGTCTGCGAGCAAAGCGTGATGGTGGAGGGCAATCCTCCCCTGCTCGCCCGCGCTTTCGACAACCTGGTGGAAAACGCCATCAAATACACGCCCTCCGGCGGGCGGGTGGTGGTGGCGATACAACGCCAGCAGGATGAGGCCATCGTGAGCGTCGCCGACAACGGGCCGGGCATTTCTGAGCGAGACTTGCCTCGCGTGTTTGAAAAATTTTTCCGGGCTCGCCAGCACCAGGATTACTCCGGCACGGGGCTGGGACTGGCTATCGTCAGGTCCATCGTCGAGCGTCACAATGGCCGCGTATGGGCAGAGAGTCGGACCAACCAGGGCAGCACCTTCTCCGTCGCGCTTCCACTCATCCGACAAATCGGCGAACTGGTGCACGGCGGTGCAAATAAGTCGCCAGTTGTCTGAGGGCGTGTCTGAAAATTCCTGTGACCAGACTTCCGAGGTCTGGGGAACAGCCTTCCGGGGGCGAAATTACGGCTTTTGCAGGCATTCTCGATGGGGGAAATTGCCTACTGGAGACCTCGGACCTAATTTTGGCCCAAATTAGGGGCCAGTTGACTCCGAGCGAAAAATGAGGGAGTCTAAATCCTGATTTTTCAGACACGCTCTGAATCAACAGGGGGCGCAGTGCCCTGCGCCCCGGCCGGGTTCTCCCCCCGATGAGTGTTGTTGGGCAAATCTGAGGCTTTTTCACCGCCAAGTCGCAAAAGACGCCAAGATCTCCCTCGTTTATCGTTTGCCGACACCCCCCAGCTTTCGCCGGAATTGGTCCAACATACGTCTCAGCGCAAATTGCTCCCCGGCCATACTCCTCTCTTGTGGCCAGGCGAAATCAAGAAGTTGCGCCTGGGGCGAGTCTTGCTCGTCGTAGTCAATGTGCGCGTATGTCAGGCGGTGACGTGGCCTGGGCCAGTCAGGTCGTCCAAAGAGCTCGCGCCAGGCTTGCGCGTCGGTGGAATCATACCCTCCCAACCATTGCCAGGAGCCACAATTGATCAACGTGGCCCCGTCTTCCAGGGTTTCCAGGCCGGGACGGTGGGTGTGGCCGAAAACGATCACCCGCGCGCCCTCGGCGGCGGCCAGCCGGCCGGCGACCCGACGCATGGAGGCCTGAATCTCCTCGATCTCCGTTCGGGCGATCTCGGCCGCCGATTCGTCGGCGGGTGGGGTTGGCCACACGAACATGCCGGGAGGACTGGACACCGGCACGAGCAACTGCCCGATGCGCGTGTGAAAGTCGCGGCGGAAGTCGAGGAAAGCGTGATAGCGGTCCGACAAGTCCTGGCAGGCGATGTCGTCGCCCAGTTGACGGCACAGCGCATCGAGGGAATTGCTGGTTCCCCCTTTTCCCCCCAACCGGGTGGTCGGAGCATGCCTGGCCAGCATCAAGAGCATTCTGGCAGCAAACGAGAAATCCCACTGAAGGCTATACCAGGCCAGCGCCGTCAACGGCTTGAGGCTGTCGGCCCAGGCCCGGTCCCGTTCGACGAAATTGAAAAAGTCGATGACAAATTGTGAGCCGGCCGGGTAGAACAATTGGTCGGGATTCCCCCAGTCTCGTGGGTCGTCGAAATTGTGCCAGCGGTTGAGCCGTTCGGCGTACTGGTGGCCATGTTCCACGTAGATGCCTTCCCGGCTCACGTACCTCTCGGCAAAGAGCAACATCGAGGCGCGCCGGCCGGTCGCCCCCAGCACCTCTCGCAACCGCTGTTTTACGCCCGGCCAATAGAGGTTTACGTCGTGATTGCCCTTGATAAGGGTCAGCCGCCGCCGGGGGGCCTCAACCTGGATAAAATCGGCCATGGCGTCGAAGACGAGCGAATGGCCGGCGACGATCAGGTTGAGTCGTTTGATAGAAGCCGCCTGCGAAGAATCGTAGTACGCTTCGGGGGGATATGGGCGCTGGGGATCGAATTCGTCCACAGCCGGAACTTGAAGAAACTCAAAAAAGTCGCCGTTGATGATCAACTCGACTTCTTTGCCATCTCTGTCGCTTTCGGCGCGAATGGTCTCCAGAAAGCGGGCGAAGGCCTCGTCGGCGACGAAATCCTCAAGAGGATTGTCGTGAATGTCCGGCGGACCCGCTCCCAGGTGAAAGTCGCTTACGACGATCTTCAGTTTACCCGGCACTTGGCAGGCGTCTCCTCGACCTCAAGGTTGGCAACGAGGCAATTATACCAGCTTTTCATGGGGATGCCAACGCAAAGCTCATCGCCACCGTCCAGGTTTGGCCGGGCGGCAGGTTGAGCGTCCACAGGGGCATCACACTGGATGCCTGGTAGACCTTTTCGAAGCCGGCCTCGGAATTGGAGATGGTGTTGACGGGCGCGCGCCAGAGAGTGGCCGGCCGATCCCATTCCCAGCGCACCAGCAGTCCAAACCAGCGATGCCCCAGTTCCACGGAGCGGGCGCCGTCTACTTCGCCCACCGAGTCGAGGAAGGTATCCTCCAGTTCGTGCCCCGGCACGCGATAGAAGCCATCGGGATGATGCCCGGAGAGCAGAGCGAAGTTGTTCTCCACGCCAAAACGGGCCGTCAGGGCCTGGTCTCCCTGGTTGCGGATGGTGTAGACGACCGGCAGCTCCAGGCTGCCCGGTGTGACCCGCAATTGCTTCTCCAGGCGAACCGGCAAAAACCGCTCGCCGACCCACACGCCGCCGTCGCGATAGAGGCGGACGGTGACGCCGCCTTCCTCTCCCTCCTCCACCTGCCAGGCAAAAGGCTCGCTCACAAAGTCGCCCGCTTCTCCCTGGATGGCTCGGGCGAATTGCTCCACGGTGACGTGGGGATGCAAGAAGTGGTCAATCAGGCCCACGCGGCGATACCAGTCGAATTGGAGTTCGTTTTCTATGCCTGGCTCCCGCACCCGGACCACGTGGACGTGGATGCCGGCCTCGTCCTGCGGGCTGCCGGTGACCACGATGGTCCCTTGCTCCCTGGCGTTGATGAGATCCTGATGGTAGCCCTCGCGGCGGCGAGTGAAACCGTTGAGCAGATTGAAGTGTTTGTCTTTCCAGTCCCACTCGAAGAGCTGCCCGCCACGCCAGGGGGTCAGGTAGCAGTTCATCGCGTCGGTCTCAATCAGCAATTCGGGGTGACTGTCCCGGTCGAAGTCCGTTTCTTCCACGCGGACCCAGGGGGCGTCTCCATAGTGGGCGGCGTCGGCCAGTTGCTCGGCCCGGATGAGGTGCTCGTAGTTGGCACGCCGGATGTGGGCCAGGTAAATGCCCCCAAAAAGTCCGTGCCAGTAGGGGCAGTTGCACTGACCGCGCCACAGGTGATCCAGAGCTTGCTGCTTGGTCCCACCAGTGTGGGGCTTTGTCCCGCCGCTGGCGTGGGGCCTGGTCCCACCCGTGTGGTGGGGCCTGGTCCCACCGGCGGGGGACTTCGGCTCGTCGTCGGGCATGGCGTGGACTTTGTGGCTGACCCGGATCATCTTTTTGTGCATATTGTTCACTTCCGGGTATTTGCGCAGGAAGTTGCGCCAGAAGCCCCCCTTGATGAAGCGCAAAATGTCGTCGCGGCCTTCGGCCTTGAGTTGCTCTTTGAGATGGGTGATGGCATACGACTGGTCCGGGGGAAGCGCCCACTCGGTCATCTCGTCGTAAGAGGCGGTGGGCAGGTAAACGCGCCCCCGCGCCGGCCACGCTTTCACGTAGTCGGCAGGGGTGATGGTGGTCAGCCAGTCCTGGTTGTCCAGGCAGGCCTGGATGAAGGTTTCCATCCAGCCGACAGTGCCAGCCTGACCCGCCGGCCCAGGTGAGCCGGCCGAAGGGTCGCCGCCCCACACGTGTTCCCACGTGCCCGGCCACAGCCCAAATTTTTCGCCGTCGTCCCCCATAAAGGCCACCCGGTTCCCGCGCTCGGTGGCCACGCTTCGCAGATAGTCGATCACCTCGGGCACCGGCTTCCAGGGGATGGAATAGCGCAAAAATTTGCTGGTGCCGAAGATTTTGAGCGGGACGCCCTGCTCCTCGGTCACGTAGTAGCCCATCAGGTCTTCGTCGGTCTCCAGGCCGACGTGGCGGAAGTGGGTGTCGTCCACGATGGTATAGTCCACGCCGGCCTCGGCCATGTGACGGGCCAGGTGCGGCTCCCACACCCGCTCGGCCAGCCAGGCGCCGGTGGCTCGATAACCGAAGTCGTCCCACACCGCCTGGGTGAGCTTTTGAATCTGGCCGCGCTTGTCGGCGTCGGGGATGCTGACGAGAATGGGCTCGTAGTAGCCGCCGGTGAGGATTTCCACCTGTCCGCGTGCCACCATCGCCCGGACGCGAGGCAAAAAGTCGGGGTGGTGTTCCACCAGCCAGTTGCGCAGAGGGCCGGTGTAATGCAAGCCGATACGAAAGCCGGGATACTTTTCCAGCACCTCGATCATCGGCAGGTACGATTTGCGGTAGGCCTCCTCAAAGACGAAATCGAAGTTGCCAACCGGCTGATGGTTATGAATCACCAGGGAGAGGTGGATGCGTCTGGTCATAGCCCGGTTCCTTTCGGTAGCTTCAGGCTTAAAGTTGGGACTGCACCTATTTTAGCAGTAGTTGAGCTTTTGTCCAGATTAGTATCACTTTAGTTTCTTGAGAGAAAAGGGTTGGTGGCAGACGATCATCAGCGGATAGGTAACGAATGAGCGGATGTCTCTCCTCGCGCAAGGGCGTGATCCGCTCATCCGCTACTTCATCCGTTGATCATCTCCTCTTGC
>JAJRXB010000453.1 GCA_024276515.1 Chloroflexota bacterium | reverse complement strand
TCATACGATCTCTCTCCTCGTTATTGGCAGTACTTACGCAGTGACCGTTCAGCCTCCTTTCAGTAAACGCGACTGACGTCGCCCCTACAGGGCCTTTGGCCACAAAGCTCGCCTACGCGGGCTAAAAAACCAGTCCACGCAGGTAGACTTCGCGGCGGAACGTCCTGTAGGAGCGATTTTAATCGCCCAAAAAACAGAGGGTGAACGATTACCTTACGCAGTGACCATTTCACCAGACTTCGGAAGTCTGCGAAAGGAGGTTCACCCGGCAGGATTACCTTGCGGTGCATAGCAACGCCGCCGGCAAAAGTGATTCGGGAGACTTCCGAAGTCTCGAGCGCGTAAGTCCTGTTATTGAGACTACTGGTTACTGGCGACTGGATACCCCGCCTCTTGCCAGGCGCGGAAACCGCCCTGGATGGTCTTGACGTCGGTGTACCCTTTGTCCATCAGGATGCGCGCCGCACGGGCGCTCGATTCCTCGTTGGGTCAGGTACAATAGGTGATGATCTCCGCGTTTTGGGGTAGTTCCTGGTAGCGGGCCTCCAGGTCGGCCAAAGGGAGCGAGACGGCGTTGGCGATGTGAGCCGTGTCATATTCCCCCTGGCTGCGCACGTCCACAAAAATCGCAGTCCCGGCGTCGTAGCGGGTTTTGGCCTCGGCCGGAGAAATGCGGGGCACGTCCGGGTACGGAATGCCTTCTTCGTCGTGATAATCGGCCACACTGCCGGGGGTGGGGGCGGGGGAGTTCGCATTGTAAAGTAGCAGGAAGCCGCCCAGCAGCAGCAACACCCCTCCGGCCAGGATG
The DNA here is from genome assembly GCA_024276515.1 of Chloroflexota bacterium. Lineage (GTDB taxonomy): Bacteria > Chloroflexota > Anaerolineae > 4572-78 > NAK82 > JAJRXB01. The sequence goes on along the minus strand of JAJRXB010000453.1, from coordinate 2,224 downwards.
AAAATGGTCTTGGTAGGGAACTGGCGGCGTTTCGCCCGCCGCGAGGCTGTGCGGCGCGGTTTGCTTCGGGAGGCAGACCGTTTGACCTGCGCGCCGCAGTCGCCGCAAAAGTCTGCGTTTGGGGCCAGTTTGGAGCCACATTGGGCGCAAAATTGTGTTGCCATTCGATCGCGTTCCTTTCTATTTCCGATCTATTTCCGAACGGGGATTACCTATGAGTTCGACAAGCAGTATACCTCACAAATCCAATCAAGGCCAGGATAAATGTCACGGCTGGCCGGGGGTGGGTTGCAAGAGCAGGATACGATACTGCCCCCGCAGGGGACCGGGTTCGTCCCGCTCGATGGTCAGGCCCGACACCCCACCGATGATTTCGCTCAGGCGGCGGTTGGGGTCGGTGCCCAGGGCACTGACGACTCGCCCCAGCAGGCGGCGGCCCGGCGTCGGGGTGCTGTCTTCGGGCAGGAATTTGTCGAAAATCACGGCCCGCCCGCCGGGTTTCAACACCTGCCAGCCTTCGTCGAAAGCCATCGCCCCGTCGGGCACGACCGTCAGAATCAGGTTGAACAGCACGGCGTCGAAACTGCCGTCGGGGAAGTTCAACGCCTGGGCGTCCATTTCCAGCAGAGTGACGTCACGGCCTCTGGCTTTGGGTCTGGCTTTGGCGAGCATCGCCGGGCTGATGTCGGTGCCCACAACGGACACGCCGGCCGGGACGTGGGGCAAATCAAGCCCGGTGCCGACGCCGGGGATCAGCAGTCGCTCGCCGGGTTGCAGGTTGAGCAACTCGACGGCCCGGCGACGCGGGCGGTCGAAGATGCGGGTGACGGCGACGTCGTAAATCGGCGCCCACAGGCGATAGATACGTTGATTGCGCTCGTTGTTCACGTCAGGTCCTTTCTGCGCAGTAGACCACGATTTCAAAAGTTTTTCCCATAGGTCCCCTCCGGGGAAGGGTAAAGCCTGACCACGCCATCTTGCTCGCAGCAGGTCTGCCCCTGTCCCGAATATATGAACGAATATTCAGATATTAATACATAAAAATAGGGGGACGAGCAGATAGTCGCCTCCCAGGTCAATCGTGGTTGAGGTGTTCTAACCCCTGGTGGAACAGGTCGTGGATGTGGGCGTCGTCGAGGGTGTAGTAAACGTGGCGGCCTTCCTTGCGGAACCGAACCAGGCGCATTTCTCGCAGCGTGCGCAGTTGGTGAGAGACGGCCGATTGGCTCATACCCAGCGCTGCCGCCAGGTCGTAAACACACATCTCGTGGTGCGACAGGGCGGAGATGATGCGCACCCGGGTGGGGTCGCTGAGGGCCTTGAAGGTCCAGGCCAGCCGGGTGGCGGTCAGGCCGTCGATCAGGTGCTCTTGGGTTTCCCGGACTCGCGCCTCGTCCACGTCGGCGCTCTCACACTTTTCTCTGGGCGGCACTTGGGTTTCCACGACTTCCTTCTGGCAGGGTCAGCAACACTTGAACAAGTGCTCACATATTACCACGTGCCCCTGCATCTGTCAAATAGGGGCGTATTGCGGGAGCGCTGGAAGCCTTCTCCGGCCTGACGCCAAACCGTCGCCTCTCCTTCGCTTCCCCGATTTTTCGGGTCAACAGGAACATAGTACGGGTCACAACTCCCCCGAACTGTTGTATAATCAGATTCAGTAACTACTTTGACAATGTCATGTTTCCGCAGTTGCTATGCTTTCTTCAGGTGTCATTCTGAGGTGGTCCCCCCGTTGAGTGTTGGTGGCGAAGAGAAGGCAAAGCCCTCTCCCTCCCCCAACCCTCTCCCTCTCCCAAATTGGGAGAGGGAGGGGGTGCCCGAAGGGCGGGGGTGGGAGAGGGCAAGCCCTCGCGCTCCCAAACATCATCAACGCTTAACGGGGAGACTACCCATTTTGAGCAAAGCGAAGAATCTCCTGCCTGGTATACGAGACTCTTCGCTTCGCTCACCTGTGCCGCACCACCCTGGCCCGCTGGCGCGAGCCCAGGACGGGCAGGGGCACCCGTGCCGGGCACTTCGGCAGGCAGAGTGACATGACCGAACATGACATTGTCAAGCTACTCAGGCTATTGGGCAAATCAGGCTAAATTACAGGAGTTACGCACTTGAGACCTCACAGGTTTTTGAACAGTGCCTGGTAGATGAACTCATACCCAAACGGACACATTTTCACGCTTTGGAGAGCCTGTGGAAACCTGTGAGGTCTTATTGGGTTTTCGAT
>JAJRXB010000452.1 GCA_024276515.1 Chloroflexota bacterium | reverse complement strand
TCCGTGTCAGCGCAGTGTGGTGCGGTCGGAGACCGGCCATAGCGGGGCTAGGAGGCTGGCCACAGCCGCAAATCCGTGCAATCCGTGTAATCCGTGGAGTCCGAGTCAGCGCAGCGTGGCGCGGTCGGAGACCGGCCATAGCGGGGCTAGGAGGCCGGCCACAGCAGGGAGGTGTGCGTGACGATTTACATTGACGTTTCCCCCGCCGTCCACGGACGGGCCGGGCTGGGACGCTACGCCGAGAGTCTGGCCCGCGCGTTGGTGGCGAAGGACCCCGGGCGCTTCGCCCTTTTTTTCAACCGAAGCGGCGATGCGCGCCCACTGGAGGGGCTGGGGGGGATTCCGACCCGCAGCGTGCGCGCTGGCTACAAGCCGTGGCGCATGGCCGTCTGGCTGGGGCAACTGGCCGGTTTGGGCTTCGACCGGCTGCTGCCCGGCGCCGACCTCTACCACGCCACCGAACACCTGCTGATGCCCCTGCGCCACGTGCCGACGGTGCTGACCGTCCACGACCTCATCTTCCGGCTCTTCCCCCAGCACCACAAAAGGCTGAACTACTGGTATCTCAACGCGGCGGTACCCCTTTACTGCCGCCGCGCCAGCGCCATCATCGCCGTCTCCCAGGCGACGAAGGCGGACCTGGTTCGCCTTTACGGGCTAGACCCGGCCAAAATCACCGTGGTCCACGAGGCGGCTGCGCCGCAATTCGCCCCCGCTTCGCCCGACCAGGTCGTCCGGGTCCGCGCCCGCTACGGCCTCCCCGACCGCTACCTGCTCCACGTGGGCACCATCGAGCCGCGCAAAAATTTGAACCGGCTGCTGGAGGCGGTCCATCGGCTGCGGGGGGCGGGGGAGGAGGTGCGTCTGGTGGTGGTGGGGAGCAAGGGTTGGCTTTATCAGGGCTTCTTCCGGCGGCTGGAGGAGCTGTCGCTGGGCGACGCCGTGGCGCTGCCCGGCTACGTCCCCGACGCCGACCTGCCGGCCGTCTACAGCGGGGCGACGCTGGTGGCCGTGCCGTCGCTCTACGAGGGATTTGGTCTGCCGGCGCTGGAGGCGATGGCCTGCGGAGCGCCGGTGGTGTGCAGCCATACCTCCAGCCTGCCCGAAGTGGCGGGCGACGCGGCCCGCTACTTCGACCCCACCGACGTCGAGGAGATGACCGAGGCGATTCTCTCCGTCTGGCGCGACCAGGCGTTGCGAGGGGCGATGCGCCGGCGAGGACTGACCCGCGCCGCTCAATTCTCCTGGGAGCGGGCCGCGGACGAAACGTCAGCCGTGTACGCGCGGGCGATGGGGGGCAGACAGGAGGCGTAACCCCTCCAGCCGCAGCAGGCGAGGGTAGAGAGCTTTGTAAATGCGACAGTTGGGAGATTTCACGTCGTAGCGGCCGGTGGCCCGATAGGTGGCCAGGGGGCAGCCGCCAGCGCACCAGTAGCGCCAGGTGCAATGGCGGCAGCCCTCTTTTTCGTCCACCGGCGGATTCTGAAGGCCGGTTTGATCCGCCCGGACCAGGGCCAGAGGGTCGTCGGCGGCGACGCTGGTGATGGGGCGCTAGATCTCCATCTGGCATTTGGCGACCAGTCCGTGCTGGTTGATGACCAGGTAGTTTTGTCCCACCCCGCACGCCCGCTGGTGGGGAACGGCAAAGCTGGCGCGATCCACCAGCGACCCCAGCAGACTGCGCCGGGGCAGGTCGACTTCGATCACGTCGAAGGCGCGGTTCATCGCCCGGATGGCCTGCTCGTCGTCGAAGCGCAAACCGTGCCGGTCTTCGGAGCACTCGTTGTCGCGATAAAAATAGAGGCCAAAGGGCAGGTCGCGCGCCAGCAGGTAGGCCACGGTGTCGGGCAGGCCGTCCAGGTTGCGCGCGGAGACCGTCACCGAGACGTGGGGCGTCACCCCCATCGCCTGCAGGCGGTCCAGGGTTCGGCTCACGGCAGCAAACGAGCCGCGCCCGTCGGCGAACCGGCGCTGCGCGTCGTGGGCTGCGCCGATGCCGTCGAGGGAGATCATCACCCGGATTCCCCGGTCGCGCAACGTCTGGATCAAACGTCGGCCCAGGGCCACGCCGTTGCTGAGCAAAACGGCGTCAAGGCCGACGTCGAAACGGCTCGCCTGTTCCGAGGCGTAGTCGTGGAGGGGGATCAGCACTTTGGCGTTGAGCGACGCCTCGCCGCCTCCGTATTTGAGCTTCACCCGGCGGAAGCGATGGCGGGTCGCCGAGCGAAAGACGGCGTCCACCGCGCGCCGGCCGGCGTCGAGGGTGAGCGCGTCGTCGGTTTTGCGCAGGTAGCAATAGTCGCAGCGCAGATTGCAGCGGTTGGTGACGTGCAGCCAGACGGCCAGGGTGTCGGGCGGGGGGTGACAGGTGGTAGCTATCGATTCGCCAACCGGGCGCAGCAGGGAGAGGGCGGCCAACTCCGCCGATGCTCGCTGAACGTGAGCCGGGGACCAATCAGGGTGATCGGCGATGACCTGGCTGATGGAACGGGCCGGGGCGAAAGCGTCCAGCAGACGACAGGCTGCCTCGTTGAGGACAGCCGGGACGCCCCCCAGAGGATTGAAAACCAGGGTGTATCTTTCCCCCGGCGAAAAGGGGTGTGCCTGGCAGGTATCGCCGGCGGCGAGTGGCGCGGCGTACAGATCGGGCCACGTTTGATGGGGGACGTGGGGCCATGGTTCTGTGGAGGACAGACCGCCGGCCAGGGTGTCGGGGGGTGGAGAGGGGGGCGGGATGGCACAGTCACAATCGCAATCGCATTGCCCGGCGGTGGGGGGAGGGACGGCGTCGTGTGAATGCTGTGTGAGGTAGCTGATCACGCGAAATGGGGAGGGAGGAACGTCGTTCATCTCAAGCTGCGCCTTTCTGGGCGAGTTGGCGCCACAGGTTCTCGCGCTCACCGCCTCCTCCGCGCGCATCTCGGATGCGCCGACAGGCGTCGAGGAACTGATGCCCTGCGGCGTCTTTTTGCTCCAGTTCGAAGGTGCTCACGATTTGCCGGTAGGCGTCGTCCACCTCGGCCGGGGAGAGATGGGGGCCGAGCAGGCGTCGCAGCACGCGATGGAAGCCACGCCGGTGGCGTTCGGAGGGGGATTCGTAGTAGTTGGCCAGCAATGCGCAGGCGCGGGCGTAACAGGTAAATGCCTGGTGGAATTTGTCGCCGGCCAGGGTGTCGTCGCCGGCCAGGCGGGCGGCCACGGCTTCGTCGTAGGCCACGCTGCCCAGTATCTCGGTGACGCTGCTGCGGAAGAGAGGATAGTGGTGCTCGTCGGCGATGCGGGTCACTTCGTCGGCCAGGTCGCGGATCTGGGTCTTTAGAGCTGCGCGCTCTTCGTCCGTCTCGGCCAGGGCAAGTTGATAGTAGCGCACCAGGCAGATGTCGGCCCGGTTGTCGGCGTAGCGATAGGGGTTGTCGCTGCCCTGCATCAGGGCCTCGGCGCGGGCCAGACAGTCGTCCGCCTCCTGGAGGATGGCGCGCGCCTCGGCTAGGAGTTGCTGCCCTTCTTCCGTTTGGCCCTGGGCCAACGCCTGGCGGCCGCGTCGGGCGCGCTCCTTGCCTCGCTTGCGCAGTTCGCAGCCGTGCTCGTTGAGGGCTTCGATCTGCCCCTCGGTGATGTCTCGCGCCAGGAAGATGTCCATCGCCTGCTCGTAATACATGTCTGCCTGGTCGGGACGGTGTGTGCGGCGGGCAATGTTGGCCAGGTCCACGTAGGTGCGACCGATGTGGCGCAGGTCGGCGCGGGCCTCCTGGAATTTTTCCAGTGCTGTTTCCATGTGCTCTTTGGCCTCGGCGTAAAGCCCCATATCTTTGTAGATTTCGCCATAGGTGTGGTAGGTGAAGGCGAGGGGGCCGGGGTCTCCCAGTTCGATACAGGTGGCCAGGGCCAGTTTGCACAGGGTGTCGGCTTTGGTCAGGTCGCCGCGCAGACGATGGACGTAGGCCAGGTTGTTGCGGATGCGAGCCGTGTGTCGGAGCTTGTCGCGGCTGTTGGGCAGACCTCCCCACACGTTGAGGGCCTGCTGATAAAAGTCCGCCGCTTTCTGCCAGTCGCCCCGGCGGCGGTAGACCTGACCCAGATTGCTCAAATTGCGGGCCAGGAGGGTGAGCCAGCGCTGGTGCGCCTTGGATCCCGGCCGGCAGCGTTTGAGCATGGCACGTGTTTCGTCAACGGCCTGGCTGAGATAGTTCAGGGCCTCGTCGCCGCTGCTGAAGAAGCCCAACGCCCCCAGCACTTCCAGCCGTTGTTTGCGGGTGATGCGCGAGGCCAGCACGTCGCGCAGAAGCCTGCGCGCTTCTTCGCGGGAGCGCGGGTTGCGGATGAGGAAGCGTCCCCGCTTGATGGGAATGTCGGGGAAATCGGCGCCTTTGAACCGGTCTCGGAATTCGCGGGAGGTGATGATGTTCAGCAGACGCTCGCAGTCGGCCAGTCGCTCGGTGTTGAGAGCGGCCTCGGCGGCGGTGCTGAAAAGTTGATAGCCCTGGCGCGGCGACCGGGGGTCGTCCGGGAAGAGTTCCCGGTAGTGGTCGAAGTGAGCGTCCAGGTAAAGCTCGTGATAGAGCCACTCGGCCACTTTGGGAGAGGGGGTGGTGGGCGTCAGCCCTTCCCGGCTCTGGTAATAGTCCACGGCTGCCCGGCTGAGACGCAGGCGCAGGTCGAGGGGTTCCTGCGACAAAATGTAGCGTTGCACCAGCCGACGGGCTTCGTCGTGCAACTGGTAGCTGCGGGCTGTTTCGCGGTACTTGATCAGGCGGAAGGTTTGATGCAGTTCGTGCAGAATGGCCTCGGCCTTTTGGGGGCTGAGGGGAGGCTCGCCCTGGTAGACGTAGGCGAAGAAGTCGCCGTCGAATCGGTGGTAGAGATGCCCCATGTAGGCTACGGCCTTATTGCGGGGCTCGGCCAGGTCTCTGAAGCGCAAGACCAGAGAACGGGCAAAGAATTCGCTGGGAATGTCGAGCAGGTTTTCGGGGGTTTTGTCGTATTTCACCCAGTCGGCGGCCAGGGCCAGGTTGATGGGGATGCCGGCCGCCAGCCGCCACAGTTCGTCGGCGACGGCTGGCTCCAGGTTCAGCCCAAGCTGCTCAAAGTAAGTCCGCGCTTCCTGTCGGTCCAGCCCGTCGAGGGGGTGAATCAGGAACTCCTGGCGTCGCTCGGTTGGGATGGGCAATTGTGTCCGCCCGGCCAGCACGACCACCACGTGTCGCAGGTCGACCAATAGCTCGTCGAACAACCAACGGAGCACCGTGTCGGGCGCTTGTTCGCAGGTGTCGAAGAAGAGGGCCGTTTTGATGCCGGTTCGGTCGTAATGCTCGGTGGCCAGTCGGTTGAGGCAGTGGTTAAAGGGCTTTTCCTGGTAAACGTAGTCTTCAAAATACCCAGGGCCCAGGTCGTGGATGAGGTCACTTATCACGTCGTCGTGGCTGTAATAGCGCAGGTCGTAGAAATCGATGAGCCGGCTGTAGGGGGCCTCCCGTTCCCGGCAAATGGCCTGATACCGGCGCAGGAGGGTCGTTTTGCCCATCCCGCCGCCGCCAAAAAGGTGCAGAATCCAGGTGGGAGGACCCTGGTAAAAGAGAAGGTCTTCAAAATACTCTATTTCCTGCTGACGCCCGACGAACTCTTGCAGTGTCGTTGGGACTTCAGGGGTGGTCATAGCGCACCTCCCTTCGACCAGGAGTGGCTTGTAGGGGCAGACCGGTGTGTCTGCCCTGGGTGGGCGAACACACCGGTTCGCCCCTACTTGGACGCTGCCACGTGGACGATTTTGCCTTCCTCGGCGGTGGCCTCTACGAAGACTTGGACCACTCGCTTCGCAGGGCTATTGGGCGGAGAGGCATAGGTGAAGCAAAAGAGGGCCGGCTTCTCCGCCGGGCGGTCGGTGACGACGCTTTGTCTGGGACGAGACCGGGCTTTTTGGGCGACGCGCACGTGAGGGTGGTTCAGGTCCACGAAAGGGAAGTATTGCTTGAGGTAGGGTTCTACCACCTTTTGCATAAGGGTTTTGGCGCGTTCCTGTTCTTCGGGTGTTATCGGGTTTTTGCGTGCTCTGTTGCCGGTTGGGCTCATACTTCTTCTCCTGTTTCCACCCGGCGAAAGGGAATCAGGGTAGGATCGCCGTAGAGAACGAATTCCCAGAGCGTTTTGAAGTCCAGCGGGTGCTGGTAAAAGCGATGGGCCAGGTGATAATCGTTCTTAACTGCCTGCACAATCTCTCCTATCCGCCGCCGGGGCGACGCTGCCAGATTCTCTTCTACCAACTGCAAAAAGGTCTGGGCCAGCAAGTCCGAGTATCGGAGGGGCTGGCCGGGCAAGGGACCGACGGTGTACGCCCGGGCTGTGGCCCCGATGAAAGCTATGGCCCCCTGCTGCAAAAAGCGCAGAGCCATGTTTCGCGTTGGCCGTGGGCGGGTGGTGAAACCTCCGTAGCAGGCGGCACTGAAGATGACGGCCGGCGGCAACGTGGGAATTTGGGTCACGCTCAACGCCGGTGGCTGGCATTGAGCAAAGCGCCAGTCATCCCTGCGCGCGTCCAGCGTCCACTCACACGCGCACTCTCCCGTCCAGGCATTGTTCTTTTGACCGTGGAGGTTGTAGTAGTGCAATGTCTTATCGATCAGCAGACTGGGACTTATCGCGTGATCTGGGGTTGGGTCGTGGGCGGACGGCAGTCGCCAGGGAGGACATTCGTACCAGTGGTTCACCGCCGGCCACGTGGTCCGTGATTGTTGTTGCCACGATTGGGTGGTGAAGGCCACCCGGCGGACTGAGTCCCAGCTCTCGCGGTGATAGCGAGTGGACCGCTGAAGTAGCTCGACGAGCAGGTCGTCGTGCTGCCCCTGTCCGTTGGGAAAACGGCCAATGGGATGCTTGGGCTTGTAGAGGTAGGTGTCTTCGTAAGAAGCGTAAGGGTCGTCGGAGTAGATGAGGCGGTCGTTCTCGCTCGCCCAGTGGTCGGCTTCGGCGACGAGTTCCACCACCGGGTCCGGCAATCGGTAAAAGGGGACGACCCTGTCGCCGCCGAGGATGAGGGTGTAGTCTGCCTTTTCCTCCTCCTGCAAATGGACCAGGTGTTGGCGGATGCGCTTTGCTTTGGCGTTGTGGCTTCCGTCGACCAGTTCGTCGGTCAGCACCAGGTCCATCCGCATCCCCTGAGCGTCGAGTTCTGCTTCCCATCCGGCCAGTGCCGTCCGAACCCGGTCCCAAAACGTGGGATCGCCAGGGCGACTGGCCATCAGCCGCGACCGATTGGTGACGACCCGGACCAATTTCAAGTTGGCCGACATGAGTTTTTACCCCTGATTCGTCGTCGGGATGATCCTGATCAGTTACTACTCAGGCATAAGACCTTCGGAAGTCTGAAGGGTGGCACGTCTGAGTAGTGACCCTGATCATATTATACCATAACTGTATCACGAACGGCATATGGATTCATTGGAAAATAGTTAAGGGCAGGGCTTTTCAACGTTCTGGCGCGAGCAAGGTGACAGTCACTTTGTTCGGCACGACACGTTGGCAGAAATGGTAAGAAATGGTCGTCAAGTGCTTTCCTCTCACCAAAAGATCGGAGATGACTGTCACCTGGGTTAAGAGCGGAGTAACTACTCGGCCTGTCATTGCGAGCCGCGTTTTTTGCGACGAAGCAATCGCAGAAATGCGAGAAGGAGATTGCTTACCCCGTTCGGGGCCCAGGTCGTCGCTCTGCTCCTCGCAATGGCGGGGAAAAAACGTCCTGGGTAGTTTGACAATGTCATGTTACCGTAGAAACTGTCATTGCGAGGAGCAGAGCGACGAAGCAATCCCCGTCGTTGACAGCAATGGCAGCTTGGAGATTGCTCACCGGCACTTGCGTGCGGTGCAAGGGTCGCTCCGCTCGCAATGACGAAACATGACATTGTCAAGCATACTACAGGGAATAAGTCAAGTACCCATCTGTACGTTAACAGGGCGCTCTGAACAGAACTCGGTTCAAGGCGTTTTTTTGAACAGAGCCAGGCAGAGAAATATGTAGTCATGTTGTTCTGCCAAGGTAGTAACAGAGCAGAATGCGTTTACGATACCAAGACGCTAAATTTGCGCTAGATTTACCCATTGCGGCGTCTTTTGCTGGTACAATGGCAATGAACTCGCAGAAAGGCGGTCGTGGATGGGTAAACAGCGCATCCTCGTTTATCTGATATTGGTGTCGCTGATTGTGCTGGCGGTGACGATGACGCCCAGCGCCGTGAGCAAGGGCAACAGATTGGGCAAAGTGAACCTGGTTCCGCTTCGCCGTCACGGGGCAGCGCTGACCTGTGTGGTTGTCCAGTGCGACAAGTCCCCCGCGAAGGTTCGCTCCATGGTGATAGACCTCTTCGGCAACGTTGGACTCTTTCTCCCCTTTGGCCTCCTGGCCGGCATGGCCCTGGAACAAAAAAAGCGCGCCGCGTGGACGCGCCTTTTGCTGGTCTTTGTCGCCGGGCTGCTCCTCAGCACCTTCATCGAAACGACGCAATTCTGGCTCCCCACCCGCAGCGCCGACGTGGACGACGTCATCTTCAACAGCAGCGGTGCGCTGTTGGGGGCCATGCTGGTGCCGATGACTATGTGGCGCCGCGGCCGATTTGGTCGAGTTTGAGGACCTTGTAAAGGCGGGTTTGCACGTCGCGGGGCACCTCGGCGCGGCCGGCCGTGCGGTAGAGCACGATGGTCTTTTCCAGAGTATTCACCACCGCCTGGCAGTCCGGGCATTCCGCCATATGACGTTCGATCTCCGCGCAAAGCTCCTCTTCCAATTCCCCATCTATGTAATCCGATAGTTGGCTCAACAGATTCTTGCACGTTTCGCTGGGCATATCTCTCACTCCCTGGACCGTGAACGCTCACCCCTGCCGTGGCCGTTCGGCGAAGTAGGCCGACAGCCGCTCTCGCAGCCGCAGCCGCGCCCGGTGCAATCGAGTCTTGACTGCTCCCTCAGACAGCCCCAACACCTCGCCCGTCTCCGCCGTTGACAGCCCTTCGATGTCGCGCAGGATGAAGACGAGCCGCAACGACTCGGGTAGCTCGGCCACCGCCTCGTCCATCACCTGGCGCGACTCGCTGTTGAGCAGTTTGTCCTCCGGCGCGCCGGACCAATCCACGAATTGACGAGGGACGCTATCCCCGGCATCCAGGGTCAACGGTTCGTCCACCGACACCGTGTTGGGCTGTTTCTTGCGCAATCGCATCAAACTGGCGTTGCTGGCGATCCGATAAACCCACGTGCTCAAGCTGGAACGGCCCTCAAAGTTGGGGAGCGCCTTGTAGGCGCTCAGGAACGTCTCTTGCAGCACGTCCTCCGCTTCTTGTGGATCGTTCAACATTTTCAGCGCCAGGGTATACACCTTGTGCTGATTTTCTTCTACAAACTGGGAAAAGGCGACCGGATCACCCCTTCGAAGTTTTTGGAGAAAGGCATCTCCGTCGGTCATTCCCTCTAATCCTTATAGACAAAGTAAGTAAAACATGTACAATGGGTGTATGGCAAAGCGAAAATTCACTCTCACCGAGCAAGAACTTGGCGAACTTCGCCGCCGCATAGATAGCTGCAAAAATGGGTCCACGCGCATGCGCTATCAAGC
>JAJRXB010000451.1 GCA_024276515.1 Chloroflexota bacterium | reverse complement strand
GCCGGGCAGTCGCCGGCATCCGAGGGCAAACGCTCATCGTCAATCTGCCCGGCAGCCCCAAGGCCGTCCGCGAGAATCTGGAAAGCATTCTGCCCGCCCTGCCCCACGCGCTGGACTTGCTGCGCGAAGCGCCAGAAGCGGAGGCAGGGCATTGAGTATTGCGTGCTGCGTGTTGCGTGACGCAACACGCAGCACGCAACACGGAGTACCCCAATGACCCGCTGGCGCAAAATCGCTTACAGTTCTGGCTCCCTGGGTACTGCCCTCTCGTACCAGACCTTCTCCACCTATATCCAGTTCCTTTACATCGACTTGCTGGGACTGGCAGCCAACCTGGTCGGCTGGGGGTGGGCGATCTACGGCATATGGAACGCCATCAACGACCCCTGGGCCGGCCAGCTTTCGGACCGCACCCGCACCCGCTGGGGACGGCGCCGGCCGTGGATCGCCGTTCTCACCGTGCCGCTGGCCCTCTGCTTCGTCTTGCTCTGGACGCCCCCCAACTGGGAAGGGATGCCCCTCTTCTGGTATTTCTTCCTGATCGTCATGCTCTTCGACACCCTCTGGACCTTTGTGGTGATGAACTGGACCGCCCTCTTCCCCGAAATGTTCCCCGACAACGACGAACGGGCCGAAGTCTCTGGCTGGCGGCAGTTGTTCTCCATCATCGGCCTCATCCTGGGCATCGCCCTCACCCCGGCGGTGGTGGATATGATCGGCTGGGCCGGGATGGGGATCGTCTTCGGCGTCATCACCGGCGTCTCGCTGCTGGCGTCATTGCTGGGCAGCTTTGAGCACCCGGAGTTCAGCGCCGACCCCCCCCTGCCTTTCGTCCAGGCGCTCAAAGCCACCTTCGCCAATCGCTCCTTTCGCTGGTTCCTCACCACCAACCTGCTGGTTCAATTCGTCTTCTTGATGTTGGCCGCCACCGTGCCCTTTTACGCCAAATACGTGCTGAGGATTCAGGCCCCCCTCAGCGTTCGGGCATTCGGCGGAGACCTGACCCTGGACCCCGGCCTGCAAACGTCGCTGCTGCTGGGAACCATCTTCCTCGTCTCCATCCCTATGCTTTACCTGTGGACGAAGATCGCCCAGCGATACGGCGCGCGGAATGCGCTCATCGTCGCCTGCCTGGCCTTCGCCGCTGCCCTTTCACCCCTCTTTTTCGCCGACAGCTTCGGCAGTGGGGTGATTGCGATGGCCTTCGCCGGGGTTGGATTCGCCGGCCTGCTGATGCTGACCGATCTGCTCATCGCCGACGTGGTGGACGAGGACGAGTTGACCACCGGCCTGCGCCGCGAGGGGATGTTTTTTGGCATGAATGGTTTTGTCATCCGCTTTGCCTATTCCGCGCAGGGGATCATCCTGGGCAACGTGCTGACCCTCACCGGCTACGTGACCCCCACCGACCTGGTCCCCAACCCGGCCCAACCCGCCTCGGCGGTGATGGGACTGCGCTTTTTGATGGCCGGCGTGCCGATGATCGCGCTGGTGCTTGCCGCCGCCGCTGCCACCGTTTACCCCCTCCACGGCGAACGGCTGGCCCAGGTCAAAGCAGAGGTAGCGCAGCGACACGCCGTCGGCGTGAAACGTGAGGCGTGAGGCGTATTGCGTGTTGCGTGTTGCGTGTTGCGTGTTGCGTGTTGCGTAAAGCTAACGGAACACGCAACACGTTTCACGCTTCACGCATCACGCTATTACGTTGGGAAAGAGTCCTATGAGTCCCCGTTACCGCGCCGCCGCCGTCCAGGCCGCCGCCTTTTGGGCCGCCAACCCGGCCGACTTCCACCGCCTTCTGGACGGGTGGGTAGACGAGGCGACCAACCGCCAATGGGTCAGCCTGGTTGTTTTGCCCGCCCACGTGGGACTGGCGCTGCTGGGAGTCACCGGGCCGGTGCACCCCGAGATGGACCTGGACGAGGTCGTGGTCGCCGCCGGCTATCACACCGTCGGCGACTGCTTGCGGGGGGCAGCCCCGGCGCTGAAGGAAACGTTCGAGAGCATCTGCCGCGACGTGGCTCGCTTTCGGAACGTTTACCTGCTGGCCGGGAGCATCGTCTTGCCCGACGAGCGCGGCGATCTTTACAATTGGGCCTATCTTTTTGGGCCGGACGGGCAGCTCGTCGGGCGGCAGGCACAGACACATCTTTCGGCGCAGGATCGCGAGTGGGGCCTTTGCCGCGCCGACGAACTGCACATCTTCGAGACCGACGTCGGGCGGCTGGGAGTGGTGCTGGGCGAAGACGTGCGTTACCCGGAGACGAGTCGCATCCTGGCCTTGCAGGGCGCGGACGTGCTGCTGCATCCCACCGCCGGCAGCTACCGCAGCCACGCCGACTGGCTGTCCCGTCTGTGGCGCGAAGTACAGGCCAACCAAACCTTTGGCCTGGAAGCGCCGCTGGTCGGGGGGCTGTGGGGCAAGCCGTTGCGCGGGCGGGCAACTGTTCACGCGCCGCTGCCCCTCACCCCACAAAACGACGGTGTCCTGGCCCAGGCCGAGTCGGATAAAGGGAACGCCGTCGTCGTTGCCGAGCTAGACTTCGATGCCCGCCAACGGGCAATCGAGGATTATCCCATCTTCAGCGTGCTGAATTACAACCTGTACGACCGCTACTTTCCAAAGGTATACCAGGGGAACGGAGATTAAATATGAGCGCACGTTCCCTCAAGCCAGAAGTGACCATCTCACCAGTCTTCGAAAGTCTTCGAAAGGGATCCCACCTGGCAAAATTGCCTGCGGTGAACAGCAACTTCGTCGGCAAAAGTGATTGTGGAGACTTCCGAAGACTCAAGTGCGTAAGCCCTGTAATTAAGTGCCAATGACTTCTCTTCGGACGTTTCTGCTCAACGGGCTGATGCGCTGGCGTGGTCGCACCGGCCCCGTCCGCCGCTCGCTGGCCGGGCGGGTCTACCCCCAGGCCCCACCCCCCACGGACGACACGGTCCGCGTGGCGGCGGTTCAGTGCGAATTGTGCCTCATCCACCACCCTGCCGACTACGCCGACAAGATGTATGGCCTGGTGCGAGAGGCGGTGTAAGAGGGAGCGCAACTGGTCGTCTTCCCGGAAGACACCGGCACTCACCTGCTGGGCCTGCTGCCCGGCACCCGCCAACTGACCCCCGACGTGAGCTTGGACGACGCCGTCAACGCTTTCGGCGAGGGGGTTCAGGTTGCCGACCTCTTTCGTGCCGTTGCCCCGGCCGCGCGACCGATCTTCGAAACCACCTTCAGCACGCTGGCCGCCCGCTTTGGAGTCCACGTCGTGGCCGGCAGCATCCTCTTGCCAGAAACCGATGGTCGCCTGTATAATGTAGGATACCTGTACGGGCCACACGGCCAACTCGTCGGGCGACAGGTTAAGGCCCATCTGTTCCCCATCGAGCGTGAGTGGGGGCTGGCCTGTGGCGCAGACGTGCGCGTGTTCCAGACGCCGGTAGGTCGGTTGGCGTTCCCCATTTGTATGGACCATACCTTCTTCGAATCGGCACGCATCGCCTATCTGAAAGGCGCGGAGATCCTCATAGACCCTTCCGCCAACCCGGAACCCTACCACTATTACGAACAGATGCGCGGAGTGTGGGGACGGGTGCAAGAGAATCCTGTGTACGGCGTGCTGGCCTGTATGGTCGGGACGGTCGCCGGCTTCACCTTTGGCGGACGCAGTGGAGTCTACGCCCCGCTGGAACTGACGCCAGCAGGAGACGGGATTCTGGCCCAGGCGACCAGCTCCGATCGAGAAGAGATCGTCCTTTCTACCCTGGATATGCACGCTCTGCGGGCATTTCGCGCCGAAAACCGCCCCGACTTTAACCCCTCCCTCTACCGTCGTTATCTGCCCGGCGCGTATCATCGTTATCGGGCCTGGAGTAATGAACACCGTAACGGGTGACGAGTAACAGATGAGGAGAAACTCCCTGCATCCCGGACGGAATCTCTCTCCGGGCGAGAGGCCACCCTCCCCCGGCCCCTCCCTGGCAGCTTATCATTACCCACATCTCGCCTTGCTGACGCCCGCCCCGAGCTTAAGCTCAGGGCTAATAGCCCAAGCACGTTGAAACGTGCTGTCTTTGCCCAGAATCGGGGGAGGAGCAGTCGGCTT
>JAJRXB010000450.1 GCA_024276515.1 Chloroflexota bacterium | reverse complement strand
CTGCACCCCCTCCCTCTCCCAATTTGGGAGAGGGAGGGGGTTGGGGGGAGGGAGAGGGCAAGCCCTCGCGCCCCAAACATCATCAACGCTTAACGGGGAGACTACCGACGAGTCGGGACCCCCATTCCGGGGACAGGCCAAACAGGGCCGGGATGAGGGGATGAGGGGATGAAAATCAGGAAAATCCCCTCATCCCCCAATCCCGGCGGAGTCGGGCCGGGCTGTGGCTACGCGCGGCGGGTGGTGGTATAATTTGCCAGGACGCAAGGGGGTCAGATGGCGGAAGTCGTCAGATGGGTTCTCAATAGAGGGGTGTTGCTGGTTCTGTTTGGTCTGCTGGGGGCGGTGCCAACCGTCCCGCCGCCCGTGGGTGCGATTGCGCCCCTTTGGGCGGAGGCGGCAGATTTGCGGTCGCTCAAGTCTTACGCGGCGGCGGTCGAAATCTACGAGCAGATTGCTGCTCTCTCTCCCCGGGACCCGGAGCCCTTGCTGGCCGTGGGTGAGATTTACCTGGCACAGCATCGCTGGCCCCTGGCCGAAGACGCCTTCAACCGGGCGCTGGTCCGGGATGGAGGGAACGGGCGGGCTTTGGCGGGGCTGGCGTCGGCCCGCTGGGAGCAGGGGGATCCCCTGCGGGCGGTGTCGCTGTGGGAAACGGCGTTGACTCAAAATCCAAACCTGCCCGGTGTCCACGTGCGCCTGGCGCTGGCCTATCTGGACCTGGGCCGGCTCGCCGACGCGGAGGCCACGCTGCGCCGCGAACTGGTCCGATTTGACGACCCGGTTGCTCACCTTTACCTGGCGATGATCCGGTCGCTGGCCGACGCCGACGGCGCGCGCCGGGAATTGGCCGCCATCCCCGACGACGGCCCGCCGTCGGTGGCCGCCGCGCGTGATTACCTGTGGGCGGCCCTGGACGGGGCAGAGACGGCCGGCTCGGCGGCGGGGGCGGCCAGGTCGCTGGGACTGGCCTTCGCGCAGATCGAGGAGTGGTCGCTGGCACGTGTGGCACTGGCGCGGGCGCTGACGCTGAATCCGACCGACGCCGAGACAATGGCCTTTTTGGGCCACGCCGAGGCGCAACTGGGCCGGCCGGCCTTCGCCCATCTGTCGGCGGCAGTGGCGGCCCGGCCCGATTGGCCGCTGGCACATTATTTGTTGGGGCTTTACTACTTGCAGCAAGAAGTGTATGAGTTCGCTGTGGAGGAATTCCGCGTCACCCTGCGGCTGGACCCGGGCAACGCCCAGGCCCAGGCCGACCTGGCGCGAGCCTACGTGGGCCTGGGACAGTACCTCGCCGCCGAGGAGGCGCTGATGGGGGCGGTGGAGTCCGCGCCCGACGATTTGACCTTCCGCCTGGCACTGGCTCGTTTTTACGCCGATCACACCTTTCGCGTCGCCGACCGGGGGCTGGCGGCCGCCCAGGCCGCCGCCGACCTGGCCCCCGACAATCCCCAGGCACGCGATTTGCTGGGCTGGATGTATTTTTTGGCCGGCGACCCGGAGCGGGCGCGCCTTCACCTGGACAGCGCGCTCCGCCTGGACCCGGAACTGGTCAGCGCTCACTATCACCTGGGGGTGGTGCGCGATGCCCTGGGCGAGGAAGAAGCAGCCCGCTTCGCCTTCTCCCGCGTCGTGGACCTGGACACCGACGGCTTTTACCGCGACCGGGCTCAGAAGCTGATGGGCGGTAATCAGTAGATTCCTCTGTTGTGCTTCCCCCCCGTTGTAAGCGTTCACCCCCTCTCCCTCGCAGGGGGAGGGCTGGGGTGGGGGTGGCGGGGACGCCGGAGAAAGACCCTGCATCCGGGACGGAATCTCTCTCCCCGCTCGTCAGGGGTCTGTGACCCCTGACCAGGCTAGATTCCACCCTCCCCCGGCCCCTCCCTGTCAGGGAGGGGTGAACGCTTTCCCCCCGTCTACTCCTACTTCCTGTCTACTTGCCATTCCCCGTCGGCCAGCGAGAGGGTGACCAGCGGAATGCTGTCGCCGACCGGGTTCCCCTCGCTGTCGAGCACGGGCAGTCGCTCGCCGCTCTCCAGCGAATACAATCCCACGACGATCTGGTAATCCCCGTCGGGCAGGTCGGCGGGGAGCGCCATCTGGTGACGGTCGTCCACCACCTCTCCCTGGTCCCACACCGGGGTGGGATAATGCCCGTCGCGCGACTGACTGTCGCGCTGGGCGACCAGGGTCCCCGCTTCGTCCAGCAGATGCACAAAAACGGTCCAACTCTGGTCCAGGGGACGTTCGGCCTGCCAATAGAGGGTCAGTTGCAACTCTCCCGCCAGCAGTTCTGGGGCGTAGCCCAGCAGCATGATGCGCTCGCCGAACTCTACCTCGGTGGGACGCAGTGTGCTCGCCTGTGCGCCGCTGGGGAGCGTGGTCTGCACGCTGGAGGGCTCCTTTATCGCCACCAAACCCACGTCGGCGGGCCCGCCCAGGGGTTCCAGCGACGGATAGCGGTACATGCCCACCACCAGCCGATAGACGCCGGGGGTCCCGTCCTGGGGGATGGTCAGCACGTGACGGTCGCGCAGCACTTCTCCCGGCCGCCACAGGGACGTGGGGTAATAATCGCCGCCCGGCCGGTGGTCGCTTTGGGTGATGCCCCGTCCGGCCTCGTCTACCAGGTGAACGTAGCTCGAGTAGTTGAATTCGATCTCCGATTGGGGTTGCCAATAGAGGGTGATGGTGAGCGTTTCGCCCGGCCACGCGCTGGCCGACGATTGGTCGTAGCCGACCAGCCGCATCACCCCGGCCAGCGTCACCTGGCGGGGATGGAGGGGCGGTCGCTCCAGCGCTGAACTGGTGACGTGCACCAGGGGCGGCATGTCGGTCGCCTCCAGTTGCGCCTTAACTTCCAGGCCGGGCATCGGCTTGATAAGGTAAACGGGGCGCTGGCTCAACAGGGCCTGGTCTATCAGCCCACCCACGTTGGCGTAGGTCGGGTCGGTGACGATGAAGGGGAAGAGGCCCAGCAGGTCGGGCCGCCGCCCCTCCACGTATTGGTAATACCAAAGGGGCATCATCTCGTTACGGTCGTTGGAGAGGAGCACCGCTCTCTGGGGGATCGGCTGGGACAGGATGGCCTGCCACACGTCGCGGGCCTCGGTGTTGGCCGATTGGTCCACTGCCGGGAAATGGGTTGTCAGCAAAACGATGGGCAGGACCAGAGTCAGCGCCGCGACGCCCTGAGCCGTCAGCCGGTGGATGCCCTCGACGAGACGCCGGTAGCCTTGCCGCCCAAAGTCGGCGTAGGTGACGGTCGAGCCTTTCCAGCGCACCAGCCCCGCTGCCACCCCCTGCGCCACGGTCGCCGCTCCCAGCCCCAGCCACAGGCTGACGAACAGGTACGAGGGGATGAAGAGCACCTCCACGTCGCCGATGAAGTAGATCAAATTGAAGGCGACGCTCATCCCGTAGCCCAGTCCGGTCAGCGCCAGGATCGCCCATCGTCGGCTGACGACCAGTCGCCCCAGCCCGACCAGCGCCAGCCCAACCCCGACCAGCCCAATTTGAGCGCGCAGCAGGTTCCACGTCATCGCCAGCCGTTGGCCCCAGGCGACGGCCGCGCCGGATTGGGTGGCGGGCAGGGCCAGATTGCCGGTGAAGACGGTGGCGGTCAGGTGATTCAGGAAGCCGCGCCAGGTGTTTTCGTAGAGGGTGAGGGTTTGGGTGTCGCTCAGTTGCAGTGTGGCGTAGGGTGTGTGGGGGGCGCGCAACGGCAGGTAGAGGTACAGGAGCAACGGGGCTACCAGGGCGATTGTCAGCGCCAGGGCAAAGCCCGCCCGGCGCAGCGGGGATCGAGGGGCCAAAAGGCTCAGCGGTCGCGTCGTGGGCGCTGCCGGGCGACGGCCGGGTTGCGGTCGAGGTGAGCGATGGGCAAGCCAGAGAAAGACCAGAACGCCGGGAGATAGCAGCAGCATCGTGCTGTGGTGTGTCAGGCTCAACCCGTAGACGAAGGCCAGAGCCAGGCTGTGCCGGGCCTGGGGGGAGATGCGGCCCTTTGCCGGGGATGCACGTTCCGGGGTTCCTGCCAGCCGGAACGACAGCAGCAGGATCAGGACGACGAAAAAAGCGTTGAAGGAGTAGACCTCGGCGATGATGGCCTGGCTCCAAAAAGTTTCACCGACGGCGAAGGTGGCGGCGGCGGTGACTGCTGCCAACCGGGCGACGGTGGAGCTGACCCCAGGGGCCCCACGCCGGACGACGCGCAGCGCCAGCGGGTAGCTCAATCCAACGGCCAGGGCAGCCCACAGCGCCGAGAAGAGGTTCATCCGGTAGGCCACGTCGCCGATGGGCAGGGCGTGGCTCCAGGCCCAACCCAGCAGCAGGTAGAGCGGGTAGCCGGTGGGGTGGGCGATGCCCAGGATGTAGGGCACAAATTGAAATTCCCCCCCGTCGGCGAAGAGGAGAGTCGGGGCCAGGGTGACGACGTACAGCGCGAAACTGCCCAGCCCCAAAGTCAGGGCCAGCAGCACGTCGGGCGCTGTGGTTTTTATCTCCCCGTGAGAGGAGCGGCGGATGGCATTGAGCTGTTGGGTCACAAAAGTGGATTATAGCACGAAAGTTTGCATCTGCCCAAGCGGCTTGGGGAAAGGTAGGGCAATCGCATCTAAATTCGAGTTTGGCCCCAAACCGTCATTCTGCCCGCACCTGCGATGGGGCAGGTGAGCGACGAGGGGAGAATCGCCCCGGAATAGGGATTCCGGGGCTACGAGATGGGGCGATGAGCATCCCG
>JAJRXB010000449.1 GCA_024276515.1 Chloroflexota bacterium | reverse complement strand
TGTGTTCGGAAAAGAAGGGGTTGCCTTGCATCATCTGCTCTCTCCCCATATAATGCGTGTGTTTAACCACTACCCGAACGGTTGCGAGTCTTTGAGAAGAAAAACCCTTTCACCCTTGCTTTTGATCATCGGTTTGTCCTTTCTGACAGCCTGCCAGTCGGGCGGAGACCCGGCGGTCATCGGCGACGTTCCACCTTCGCCAACCCTCACGCCCGGCGTGGAGTATCCGGAAGGAGCTGATGGCGGGGAGCAACTCCCAACCCCCAGCCCCCGGCCTCCGGTCCCCACGCTCCAATCCCCGGCCCCCAATCCCAGCCCCCAGCCTGTCCGGGGGGGACAGGTGGTCGTCGGGGGCCTGGGCCGCCCCGACACGCTCAATCCGCTGCTGGCCGAATCGGAGGCTGGTCGCGCATTGGTGCCCCTCCTCTTCGACAGTCTCCTGGCCTACGATCCCGACTCCGGCGAACTGACCCCGCGTCTGGCCGAGGCCTGGACGGTCGCCGACGATGGCCAGACCATCACCTTCACCCTGCGCACCGACGCCCGCTGGCACGACGGGAGACCGGTGGTGGCTGGCGACGTGGTCTTCACCGTCGAATCGGCCCGCGACCCCGCCCTCGACAGTCTGTATGGCCCACAATTGAGCCGCGTGACCGGAGTCAGCACCCCCGACGACGCAACGGTCGTGGTCGGTCTCGACGAGCCGGATTGCTCGTCACTGGCGGTGCTGGGGGAATTGCCGATTTTACCTCAACACCTGCCGGCCGATTCCGACCCGGGCGTTGCCCCCGTCGGCAGTGGACCATTTGTCTTCACCGATTGGACGCCCGATGGCGAAGTTCACCTGGCACGCAACGACTCCTATTGGGGCGGCGCGCCCTATCTGGATGCCTTGAGCTACCGTCCCTTCGAAAACGCCGCCGAACTGGAACACGCGCTGGCGACCGGAGGGATTGACGTGGCCCTGATGCCTCCCGGCCGCCTGCCCAACTCGCCCCCGTCTTCGTACCAGGTTTACCGCTACCCGGCGCCCGAATTCTTTTTTGTGGCTTTTAACAACGACCACCCAATCCTGGGCGACCCACAGGTGAGACTGGCGTTGAGCATGGCGATTGACCGGGAGCAGCTGCTAAACCAGGTGTTAGGGGGAGCAGGCCAACTCATCGCCGGACCCCTCCCCGCCGCGCACTGGGCCGCCGACCCGGCGGTCGAACCGCCCTCCTACGACCCCGACGGCGCGCGTCGGTTGCTGGCCGAGGCCGGCTGGACCGACTCCGATGGCGACGGCTGGCTCGACCGGGACGGAGAGCGGCTGCGGTTGCCGGTCCGCACCAACGGTGAAAACCGGCTGCGCGAGGACGTGGCCACGCTGGTCGCCGGCTACTACCGGGCCATCGGGATTGACGCTTCCGTGGAGTTCGTCCTGTGGGGGGGGGTGGTAGACGATCTGTTCACCCACGATTTTGAGACCATCGTCTTCAGTTGGCCGCTGCGGGCCGATCCCGACCAGAGCAAGTTGTGGCTTTCGACGGAGAACGAAGTGGGCACGGGGTACAACTTCGTCTCTTTTGCCGACGAGACGGTGGACCGCTTGCTGGGCGAGGCACTGGCCGTCCCCGGCTGCGACCCGGCCCGCCGTGCCGAACGCTACCGGCAGATTCAGCGCGTGCTGGCCCAGGAGCGCCCCTA
>JAJRXB010000026.1 GCA_024276515.1 Chloroflexota bacterium | reverse complement strand
TGCCCTTCGGTCACCAATCCCCCGGCTCGCTCCCGTTCCTGGCGGAAGAAGGCCAGGAAATCTTCCCAGGTGACGCCCAGCGTCGGCCCCGGCAGGCTGTTCTCCACGGCCACGTGGGGCACCAGCACCAGTTGCCACCGCGCCTCGTTCGCTATCTGCCCGGCCGGATCATCCAGCCGGGTGATCTCTCGCAGAGCGCGCTCAGACAGTCGATGGCGGTGAGCCAGCTCCAGCGCCTGATCCACAGGCGCAACAGGTTGAGATAGTGGCTCCAATGCTGGCGACTGTACCCCAATCGCTCCACCACCTCCGGCCAGACGCCGTGCTTCAATCGCCGGGTTACCAATTCCCGCACAGCCGCCGGCAGCAGATCCCTGCTCTGATACCAGTCCGGTAGCTCTTCTCCCTCGATCTCCAGGATGAGGGTCGCCAGGCCCAGGGCCGTCTCCACCGCCGTCAGTTCCTCGCGTTTCAGGTTCTCCGACAACTGCCGCACCCGATTGGAGCGTGGGGGCACCACCAGCGCCCGGATGTGGCGAAAGTCTTCCTGCCCCCCGCGCACCAGCCACCAGTGCGCCCACCATCGTCGCTCCCCCGTTTCGATGGTATAGCGCACCAACCCCCCCTCTGCCCGGTAGACGGTGATGGGGCTGATCAGGCCGTGGGCGGCGATGTCGGCCGCCAGGTCGGCCAGGGCATCCAGCGTCGAAGCCAGGCGGGGATCACCGTCCGCGCGCTCGACCAGCCGGTCCAGGACGACCAGGGGAGGCAGTTCGCCGCCGAAGAGCGCCGCCGCCAGGTCGGATGGCAACAGGCGACGGGGCTGACCGGGGTCGGGTCGGATTTCCTCCAGGGGGAGGTGCTGCACCCGGTCCTCCGGGGGGACCTCGGTCCCGTATGGGTTGATGTTGGCGAACAGGCTGCCCGCCCCGCTCAGGCCGGTCTTCTTTCTAGCCACGGGCCATCACCTCCCGAACCAGGACGGCGTAAGCCCGGGCTCCGTCGCCCCGCCCATCGCGATGAGCAAAGATGTCCCGTCCGGCCGCGTGCGCTTCGCCGATGGCCACCCGTCGGGGGATGGCCGGTAGCAGCAGGTCCCCAAAGGCAGAAGACAACCCGGCCCGGGTGTCACGGGCCAGGGCGGTGCGATCCACCAGGGTGGGCACCACCCCCACGATGTGTAAGTCGAGGTTGGATTGGCGGACCATCTCGATGGTGTTGCGTAGCGGGCTGGCTTCCGACAACAGATCGTTCGTGGACCGCGTTCCCAGATGCGAATTCAGTCTTGACACCGGCACAAAGATGGTGTATAGTGCTTCTAGGTCATATGGTATGCCACATACCCAGAGGATTCTCAAATGCCAAACGATCACAACTCGTCCGATCAAAGTCAACTGTTCACAACCATTCAACGCGAGGTGACTCTGACCAATCGCGTCACCCGCCAGATCGAAACCCTGATCGTCGAAGGCCGTCTCCGGCCCGGCGACCGTCTCCCGGCCGAGCGCGAACTCGCTCATCAATTTGGGGTGAGCCGGACGGTGATTCGAGAAGCGGTCCGTGCGCTCGCTGCCAAGAGCCTGCTGGAAGTCCAGGCCGGTAGTGGCACCATCGTTCGCAGCCCGACGGCGGAGTCGGTCGCTCAGTCTATGACCATGTTCCTGCGAATGGGGCAGCCGGCGCTCGATTACAAGAAGATGCTCGAGGTCCGACGCCTGCTGGAGGTAGAAATCGCCGGGCTGGCGGCGGAACGACGCACAGCCGACGACCTGGAAGAGATGGAGGAGATCCTGCGCGAAGCGCCCAAAATCCGCGACGATCGGGACCACTTCGCCAGAAGCGACGTGGCCTTTCACGCCGCACTCGCGCGCGCCACTCACAACGAGTTGTTCTCCCTCCTGCTCGACTCGGTTGCAGAGATCATGATCAAGGTGCGCCAGATGGCCTTTGACGTGCCCGGCACCCCCGCCCGCGCTCTCAAGCATCACCGCGCCATCTTCGAGCAGGTCAAGGCCGGTGATCCCGAGGGGGCGCGTGAGGCTATGCGTGAACACCTGATCGAAGTCGAAGACACGATGCGCCAGGCGTTGGCTCTACAGGCCAACCCCGCGCCAGGCGGGAGTGACTAGTACATTTGGGCGTAAATAACTCGGTAGTTACGCAGCATCCTGAGCCTGTCGAAGGATACAAATTTGCATAGATTTCTCGGCTTGACGCGCACCCTTCGACAGGCTCAGGGTGCTACCTTGCCTTTGCACAACCAGCGG
>JAJRXB010000025.1 GCA_024276515.1 Chloroflexota bacterium | reverse complement strand
TCGCCCCGGAATAGGGATTCCGGGGCTACGAGATGGGGCGATGAGCATCCCGCAGCGCCGGAATCCCTATTCCGGCGCGGGCAGAAAATACAGCCTTTCAATACGCAATTGGTATAAAATTAAGATGCGATTGCCCTACTCACCATTTTACCGCCCCCAGGTAATGCGTTCCTTGCTCGCAGCGGGTCTGCCTGCCAAAGTGCCCGGCACGGGTGCACCTGCCCGTCCTGGGCTCACGCCAGCGGGCCAGGGTGGTGCGGCACAGGTGTGACCCGCGTGTTTAGCGAACCGGAGCCGTCGGGTCACAGACCCGACGGGAGCAAGATGAGACACCCTCTCCATTTTAGCGTCCCCAGGTAATGCGTTCCTCCAGCCAGCCGTGGGAGTTGTTGGCGTCGAAGCCCACCAGGCCATCGGGAGAGCCGCCCATATTGAAGAGCTTGCGCTGGTTGCTGCCGTCGGGGTTCATCGCCCAGATGCCCCACGTGCCATCGCGGTCCGACGCGAAGGCAATGGTGCTGCCGTCCGGGGACCAGGCCGGCAACCCGTCGTTGGCGCCATTGTTGGTCAGGCGAACGACGTCTCCCCCGCCGCTGCTCATCACGTAAATTTCCCAGTTGCCGGCTCCCTCCCGGTCGAACGACATAAAAGCGATTTGACTTCCATCGGGAGAAGGGGCGGGGGCTGTGTCGCTGGTGTTGTCGGTCAGGGGAGTGAGTGTGCCCCCCTCGGAACCGCTGATGAACATCCCGCACGCCCCCTCGACGGTGCAGCCTTTGAAGACCAGCCGCCCATCGGGGAAGGTGCTCACGTATTCGCCGATCAGACCCAGGGAGTGTTCCTCGCCGTTGGCCTGATTGACCCGGTACAGACGGGAGATTCGGTCCCCTTCGCGGCGAGAGGCAAAGGCCATCGTGACCGAATCCGGGGCCCAACTCGGCAGGCCATCTTCGAGAAAATTGGTCAACAGCCCTCCGCGCCCGCCCCCAATCGTGAGGAAAGCCACTCCGCGCGCATTGGGGTCCCAGCTCCGGTAGGCCAGCAAATCACCTCCAGAGCTGAGGTGTGGCTGGCTGGCGTTCGGCACCAAAAGCTGGCGGTTGTTGCCCTGGGGATCGCTCATCCAGATGTCGTAGCTGCCAGGCTGCCCCTGAACAGTTTTGTTGGGGTCGAAGACAGGGAAGACGATCTTGCCGCTAAGGGCCACCTGGGCCGGCGTTGGGGTGGGAGCCGGCGTGGGCGTAGCTGCCGGGGTAGAAACGGGTGAGGGTGTCGGCGTGGCGGTGGCCGCCCCGGCTCCCGACGGCGTCGAGCCGACCTCGGCGACTTCGACCGGGCCACCGACGGGGATGATCAACTCCTGCCCCACCTGGAGCTTCGTTGGGTCGTCGATGCCGTTGGCGGCCTGGAGAGCCTCTACCGTGACCCCAAATTGAATCGCAATGGCCCCCAATGTGTCACCTTCTTGCACGGTGTAGATGACAGGCGTGGGCGTAGCGACCGGGGTCGTGGGCGACAGGCGACGGGTAGCGGTCGCCGTGCCGGCGCCGGGTGGCGTCCCCGTCACCGTCCCCGCGGGCGTGGCGGTAGCAGCCGCCTGGGGCGCGGCGAATTGAAGGCTGTCGAACATCCGCTGGAAGATGGGAGCAAAAGTCTCCCAGTCGTCGGTGGGAGCGGCCGCCAGCACGGTATAGACCACCCCATTGTACGAGGTGGCCGCCACGTAGGCGGTCATCTCCTGCACCGAGCCCGAACCGTTGAGCCTGGCCTGACTGATGGCCCACTCCGTTTGGCCCACCGTGCGGAATCCGGTCTCGATGGCCGAAGCGTCCGTTGGCAGCGCAGCGATGAGTTGCGCCAACAGCTTCGAAGGGCTGTCTGTGATGCCCTCCGCCTGATGGCCGACGACGAAGGCAATGCCGGTGACGGCCGTCTTGCCGATGATGGAGGTGGCCAGACCGTCGCTGTCGGGGGCGAGCACCACCTGCTGACGTGTCTCCTTGGCCTGCCAGTCGCCAGGGTATTGCAGACTGAAGCCAAAGGCACTGTTGGAGTAAAGCTTGAGAGCCAGCGGGGTATCGGTCGGAGGCAGGGTCGGGGTCGGGCTGGGAGTCGGCCCCAGGGTAGGCGTGTTGGCCGGCACGCCCGACGACAAAGTTGGGGTGGCTTCCTGGCTGATGGTCACCTCTCGCCCACGCAGGAGAGCGATCGCACCGATGATGATGGCAGCCACGACTCCCAACAAAATCAGGCCACTACATCCGGTGTAAAGCCAGCCCGGCACCGAGGGACCTGCTCCCCGCGCGGCGACCTGGGACGAGACAGGTTCGGGGATGCCTCGCCCCTGGTGTTTGGTCATCGGGATGGGCGTCTCTTGCACCCAGCGACGCCCATCGTAGCGATACCATTTACCGCTCTGAGCGCCAATGGTCCAGTAGCGACCCTGTTCGTCTTTTAACTGGAGACCTTCTATTTCCTCTTGAAATTCTTCCTCACTGATCTTTCCCGCGTCGAACTGTTCCCGCAGTTCATCGTAACGACGCTGGAGCTCTTGAAAATCCATTTTATTTGCGCATCTCCTTCGCCAGACATATGGGGCAATGTCTGAAGATTCATCCCCCTATAAATATAACGAGCTTTCTCGGAAAGTCGAGTAATGAGATGGGTTCGCCTCAGTTTATTGAAGACTTGGGGTAGGGGCAAGGCATGCCTTGCCCCTGAGTCGGTGTTCATAATTCCTCGCCGATTTTCCGAGAGATCTCACAACCGGTAGGTTAAACACAACGCACAAAGCGGTTTGATGCTGACCGCCCGCTTGTTGCTGAATTCTACGTCAAGACGCCGTTTAGAGCAAACCGGGTGACAAACAAATCCCGCCTGATGCGGCAGGGTTTTTGATTCGGCACCACGGTCCACGAACGATCTGTGGTCGAAAGCCAACACCGGCCTGGAAGAGCCGGCGCCGGAGGTACTTAACCTGAGAGAATCTACCCAGCATTGGTAGTAACGACTCACACTTGCACCGCACTGCGGCGCAGTGCAGGTGAGTCGTTACTACCAGCACTTTCAAAACACCTCTGAAGCCCAAAAACAGATCGTTCGCCCCCCCACGCCCTCCGGGGTGCATTTCAATTCTATGGCAGGATGCGTCTTTTATCTGGCCCGGCATCAGGCGATAGCGACTAATGTCGCGCCTGAAGGCCCCAGGCCAAGGCGTCGGCCTGCGCCGACGCGCTGGCGTCCACGGGAGGTGGACGCCTGGCCGTCAGGCCTGCAGGAGCGGTTTCAACCGCGTTTGTGCCCTGGCACAAAATCCACCATAAAACTGAAGCCCCCCGTCAAGGCTTGCCGACCGGATACCTCTGTGCTATGATGTTTTGGTGAGGGAACACCTATGGCTATGCTGCCCCATGCGTCTGCCCATTCTGCCGGCACCCCACGCGACCGATGGCAACGAGCGATGGCGCTGCCCATCTTCGGCGCAGCGCTGGCCCTGTATGGGCTGACACTGGCTCCGACAGTCGTCACCCTGTTCGACGACAGCCTCGAATTCCAACTCGTCACCTATCAACTGGGGATCGCCCACCCGCCCGGCTATCCCCTTTACACGTTGTTGGGTTGGCTCTTCACGCGACTCCCCGTCGGCGACGTGGCCTACCGGGTGAACCTGATGAGCGCTGTCTTCGGCGCGCTGACGGTGGCTCTGGTCTATCTGATCGGGCTGGAACTGACTCCCGGCAGGGGGCAAATCGCCGGCCCACGCCGGTCCTGGGCCAGCGTGGCAGGCGCTCTGATCGGCGCGCTGGCCCTGGCCATCTCCCCGGTCTTCTGGTCACAGGCGACGGTAGCCGAAGTTTACACCCTCAACGCCGCCTTCGTGGCCGGGATCCTCTGGCTGCTCGTGCGGGGAAGGTGGCCGGAACAGAACCGGGCGCATTCTCCGCACGAGAAACGGTGGCTGGCCCTTGCCTTCCTCGTCGGTCTGTCACTGACCCATCACCGGACGATGGTGCTCCTGCTGCCGGCCATCGCTTTTTACCTGTGGCGTCGGTCAGGATATTCTTGCTCGAAGCGGGTCTGTGACCCGCGTCATAGCGACCAGAACCGCCGGGTCACAGACCCGACGGGAGCGAGAAACTGGGGATTGGGAAGTTGGGAACCGGGAAATTGGGGATTGGGAATTGAGGGTCGCCGTCCCGCCGCTCCGTTGAGGACAGGGATGAAACTGACTCTGGCCGTGGCTATGCCGCTGCTACTGTATCTCTACCTCCCATTACGGGGACACGTCGGCTCGCTGGACGGAACCTACACCAACACACTGGCCGGCTTCTGGCAACACGTGACCGCTGCCGGCTACGGGGTTTTCATTTTCGACGACCCATTTGGGGCCGCACGGGGACCGGCCTTTTACCTTTCCCTGTTCCTGGAACAATTCGGTCTGGTGGGCCTCGCCGCCGGGCTGGTCGGCTTTGTGGCCTTGCGCCGGCCGGGCGCTCGGACTCTCACCGGAATCGCCTTCGTCACTTACGTCGCCTTCAACCTTTTCTACCGGGTGGCCGACATTCAGGTCTTCTTCATCCCCCCCTTCCTCATCTGGGCGATGTGGGTGGGCATAGGCGCGGCCTGGCTGTTGACCCGCCTGGGACCGGGCCGCGCCCGTCGACTCCCGTGGCTGCGGGGGATTCTGTCCCTGATGATCATCCTGCTTTTCGTCGGGCAATCGGCCATCCTGCTCTGGAACGACCTGCCCGCGTTGGACCGTTCCGATGATTGGGCCGTTTACGATTACGGGCTGGACCTGATGCGCCAGCCTTTGGAGTCGAACGCTGCCGTCGTCGGCATTTTGGGCGAAATCACCCTGGTGCGTTACTTTCAAGCGACGGAAGGTCTCCGCCCCGATCTGCTCCCCATCGCCGCCGACCGGGAAGCCGAGCGACTGGCGACCGTGACTCGCCTGCTGGACGAAGGGCGAGCCGTGTATCTGACCCGTGAATTGCCCGGGGCCCCTGCCCGGTGGTCCTTGAGCGCCGTCGGCCCGTTGATCCGTGTGAATCCGCAGCCAACCCTCAAAGCGCCCGACACCCCCTTTCTCGTCGGGACTCCTCTCACCGCGGAGATCGCCTTGCACGGCTACACCATCGGCCGCCCCTCGAAGCACGTCGGCCCACCTCCCCTGCGCCTGACCCTGGCCTGGCAGGTGACGGCCCCGATCACCCGCGAATTGAAAGTCTCTGCCCGATTGTACCCGGCGGACACTTCCAGCACCGAGGACCAACCAACAGCGCAAGCAGACGCCGTGCCCGTCCACTTTGCCTATCCCACCACCGCCTGGCGGCCCGGTGAGTTCATCACCGACGTGTACGACCTCCCCCTCCCCCCCGACCTCCAGCCGGGCGAGTACACTCCGCTCATCATCCTCTACGACCCGGCACAGGGAGCCGCCGAAGTTGGCCGGCTGACGCTGGCGCCCGTCCATCTCCCGTAGGTCGGGACTTTGGCCGTTCTGAGGAGTGAGCATCCCCGGCGAAGCACCCGAAGGGGGATGCGAACAGGGCTATGCCCATACGAGCACTTCGCGAGATACGGCATGTGGGCGTGCCTCACTCCACTGTCCATCTCCCGTAGGAAGAGGTTAAATTTATGAGCGTTTGTCTGGTAACTGGCGGAGCGGGGTTTATCGGCTCCCACATCGTGGACGCTTTGTTGGCGAGGGGCGACCGCGTGCGGGTGTTGGATAATCTATCCACCGGACGCCTGGAAAATTTGTCGGCGGCGATGGAGAAGATCGAATTCGTGGAAGGGGACATTCGAGATGAAGCCACGGCACAAAAGGTTGCCGAGGGCGTGGATTTTGTCTTCCACCTGGCGGCGATGGTCTCTGTGCCAAAGTCAATGGAAAAGCCGGCAGAGGCCGAATCTGTCAACACGATAGGCACGCTCAACGTGCTGACGGCAGCCAGAGCTGCCGGGGTCCGGCGGCTGATATTTAGCTCCACCTGCGCCGTCTACGGCGACGAGCCGACCCTGCCCAAAACCGAAACTATGCCACCTCGCCCCCAATCACCTTACGCCATCAGCAAACTGGCCGCCGAGGCCTACTGTCAACTATTCAACGAGTCGTTCGGCCTGGAGACCGTCGTGTTACGGTATTTCAACGTCTTCGGGCCTCGACAGGACCCATCGTCCCCTTATTCCGGCGTCATCTCCATCTTCGTCGAAAGAATGACGAAAGGCGTTGCCCCCACCATCTTTGGCGACGGGGAACAAACCAGAGACTTTGTCTTTGTAGAAGACGTCGTTCGGGCCAATCTGTTGGCCTCGGAGACGCCCAACGCTGCCGGGAAAATCTTCAACGTCGGCACAGGCCGGCAGGTGAGCATCAATCACCTCTTCAAAAGCCTGGCCGACGTCTTGAGACGTGAACTGAGTCCCCGATACGGACCTCCTCGCCCCGGCGACATTTCACACTCCTGTGCCAGCCCTGCCCTGGCGAACACAGTCCTCGGTTGGTCTGCCCAGATAAGCTTCGAAGAGGGCCTGAGACGATTAACCACTGGAGTTGTCCCTGAATAAAGTGGCCGGCACTTTCCCCCAATCTGGGTAGTCTCCCTCTTGCGTGTTGGCGGCGAGAGGAGGCAAAGCCCTCACCCACCCCCACCTGCACCCCCTCGCGCTCCCAAACATCACCGGTAGTGGTAGAAAAGTAAGTGATATGTCATTGCGAGGGAGTGAAACGGACGAAGCAATCCCCGCATTGCAGGCCGGAGATTGCGTCGCTTCGCTCGCAATGACATCCCCC
>JAJRXB010000448.1 GCA_024276515.1 Chloroflexota bacterium | reverse complement strand
GACGATGTCGAATATCTTCAGGGTGAAGATGACGATGGTGGTTGATACCGTGACAATTGTGCCTCGAATATAGGGAATAGTGATCTTGAAGAAAATTTGTATCTCGTTGGCGCCGTCGATTCGGGCTGCCTCCAAAAGTTCGCCTGGGATTCCCTTGATCGCAGCCGAGATGATCACCATGGCATACCCTGTTTGCAGCCAAATGAGGATGGCGATTAAAAACAGGGTGTTCCACGGTTGCAGCAAGAGCCAGGCTTGAGGCTTCCCACCCAGGGCGGTCACGATGGCGTTGAGCAAGCCGATCTGCGACGCGCCCGGGGGCCTGAATTCGTAGATGAATTTCCAGATCACGGAGGCCCCGACCATCGAAATTGCCATCGGCATAAAGATGAGCGCTTTGATAATCGTCTCAAAGCCCGGGTTCGTGCGGTCGGCCAGAACGGCGATCAGCAGGCCAAAACCCACGCTGAATCCGGTGCCGACCACCAGCCATATCAGGTTGTTGCGAAAAGATTCCAGCATCGCATTGCTGGTAAAAGCGTACGCGTAGTTTTGAAGACCGACGAAGTTCTCTCCCCTGGCGTCGAACAGGCTGGCGTAAAAGGACCTCAGCGTGGGTAAAAACAGATACCAGGTCAGGATGGCCAGGGCAGGCCCGACGAAAACAAAGGGGGTCAGACGTCGCTTCCACTGATCCGAGAGTTGCTCGATGACCATGTTGGCCACGAGAAACAGGGCGAGAACCCCGCCCACGCCCCAGACGATAGCCACAATTGCGATGACCCATTGCGGGGCCTGGCTGTCGCGCAGAAAGATGAAGACCCGCCAAAGGACCACAAAGGTGATCACAGGGACGAATAAGGAAGCGAGCAAGCGGACGAGGTTGGTGACAAGCCACTCACCTATCTTGGTTCGTCCATCCATCTCTTCAGTATAGTGCATTTCATCCCTCCTTGAGAACACTGGAGCAGACGATCAGAACTCACCAAGTAACCGTTCAGCCTCCTTTCAGCGACTGAAGTCGCCCCTACAGAGCCTTCGGCCGCAAAGCCCGCCTACGCGGGCAAAAAACCAGTCCACGTCGGTGGACTTCGCGGCGGAAGCCCCGTAGGAACGATTTCAATCGCTCAAAAAACTGAGGATGAACGATTACCTCACCAAAATGCGCGGGTGAAAGCAGGGTGGGACCAGGCGATTGCCCGCCAGGTCCACCCTGCTTTTTGAAACCACTGTAATCGGCATTGCTTTGTAGCGGTCAGAACCCACCACAAGGCGATGGTCCCTGCCAATTACTCCATAGAGGCGTCGATATCCGCCAGCGCCTCGTCGAGCGTCCGGTTCCCGCTGACCCAGTCGGTGACGCCCTTCCAGAAGGCCAGGTTGAGCTCGGAGGCCATCATGTCGGAGCCGTCGAAGCGGGCGGCGGTTGCCTTGGTGATGGCTTCGGCCATCGTCCGCTCAAGCTGGGTCGGATACCAGTTGAGGTCCTGGTTCACGTGGGGGAAGAGCGAGCCACCCTGCTCGGCCCAGGGCTTCACCGAATCGGGCGTGCCCAAGAACTCGATGAACTTGCGCACTTCGGGCCGATCCTTGCCCTTGAACACGACGAACTGGTCGCCGCCCACTTCCAGGGTGAACGGCAGGTTCGGGTCAATCGGCGGCATCATGAAGACGCCCACCTGGTTGTCCAGGTCTGCCTGCACATCCTCCGGGAAGAAGTTGGTGACGAAGCTGCCCTGCATGTGCAGCCAGCACTTGGGCTCATCGCCAAACAGCCACGCGGCCGGCTCCTTGAAGTTCGTCAGGGCGATGGTCTGCGGGCCGCCGTAGACAGCGTCGGGGTCCATCCAGATGCTTCCCAGGATGGTCCAGGCGTTCTTGACTTCGGGGGAGCTGAACTTGATTTCGTGGGCGACCCATTTGTCGTAAACTTCGACCGGCTGAGTGCGCAGCAGGATGTTCTCAATCCAGTCTGTGCCTTTCCAGCCGGTGGCCGCGCCAGATTCGATGCCATCGCACCAGGGAGCGATACCGGTCCCCTTCATTTCCTCGGTGAGGGCCATCAGCTCATCCCAGGTGGTCGGAACCTCGAAACCGGCTGCTTCGAAGGCCGGCTTGTTGTACCAGATCCAGCCCTTGGCGTTCACGCGGTGGAACATGCCATACGGGGTGCCGTCAACCGAGGCGAGTTCCTTCCACGCCGGTGTATATTCCTGGTCATACACGGCCAGTGCTTCGTCCCACAGGGGAACGAGTTGGCCCTCGTTGGCGAGCTTGGCCACAGCACCGGGCTGCGGGAAGGCAGCGACGTCGGGCGGATCGCCGGCCTCGACGCGCACGGTGATGAGCGTCTCAAACTCGGCGGTGCCTGAGTAGATAACGTCGATGTCGGGGTTTTGCTCTTCGAAGACGGCGATCACCTTCTCGAAGGCGGTTTGCTCTTCGCCGCGGAAGGCGCCCAGGATGAAGACCTTCCCTGTGTCTGCGCCCGCCTCGACTGGTGCGGGAGTGGCCGTAACTACCTTCTCTACCTCTTGGGTGACCACCTTTTCAACTTCTTTGGTGACCACTTTCTCAACCACCTGCGGTTGAGCACACTGAGCAGCCACGGTGACCAGCGCGAGCAAAACAATCAGTGTGAACAGATGCCTCTTCATTTGAGTGTTCCTCCTTCTCTTACTCGTGGTTCATCAACGCCGGGAGAATCGTAACCAGGAAAGTGTCGGGGTTACATCACCTCCTTTCCTATGATGAAGGGAGTCAATCGGATGTCAGGCCTCGAAAGCCGGTGAGATTGACTCGTGTTTAACGGTTTGCAAACGTCGATACAAGGTGGTCCGGTCGGGCATTTGAGACACAGGGCCAACGGTGCCGACTTTGGTCTCGGCTACCATCTGACCAAAACAAGCCGCTTCGTGGGGCGGGTAGCCATCCAGCAGCGCCATCAACAGCCCGGCCCAAAAGGCGTCGCCGGCCCCCGTCACGTCGGCGACGGTGGTGTGGCTGGGCTTGATGTGAAATGAATCGCCATCGGCGGTGGTCAGCAAAACACCCTGCGCTCCCATCGTCAGGGCCACAATCTCGGCCCCCCAATTCAAAAAACGTTCGGTGCAGGCGATGGGCGGCAGGTCGGGACCAAAGAGACGAGCACAATCATCCAGCGAGGGTTTGGTAACGTTCACCCATTGGTAGGCTTCCGTCAACACGCTCTGAAAGTCGGACGCATCCGGCCAGATACGCGGGTGGTAGTTGGGGTCCAGGGAGATCAGACAGTTGTTTTGCCGGGCCAGCTCGAGCGATTGAAGGATGGTGGTCCGGGCTGGCTCTCGAGACAGGGCAAAGGCCGAGGTGTGTACCACGCGGCTGGCTTTGATCGCTTCCAGGTGCTCTTTTGCGGGAAGGATGTGCGCGTCGGCTCCCCGGTAAATGATGAAGTCGGGAGTCATCGTCTGGCGGGCGTTGATCGAAAGGGTTGTGGGTGATCGAGGGGTGGCATGCACGTAATCGGTGCCGACGCCGGCCAGGTGCAATTGCTGGCGAATGTAGCGTCCGAATCCATCGTCTCCCACACAGGCGACCAGCGCCGCCCGGCCTCCCAACCGGGCCACGTTGAGGGCCACGTTGGTAACTTCTCCGCCGACAAAGCGGTCGAATCTGGCTGCATCCGCCAATGAAGAGGCCATTTGCTCAGATATAAGGTCAATGAGGGCTTCGCCAAAGGCTAATACGTCGAGGGTGCGAGGCTGTTTGGAAGCCACGGAAGATTTCTCTCCTCCTGATTCTGTCAGCCCGGTGGTGGGGCGGTGGTGTGTCGAACGGCCAACTCGATAGGGAGCAAAACCCGGCGGGGGGTTGAGGGAGGCGTGGCGATGGAGTCAAGCAACAGTTCTACCCCCTCAACGCCCAATGCAAAAAGGGGTTGACGTATGGTGGTCAGGTGCAGATATTCGGCGATCTCGATGTCGTCGTAGCCGATGACGGACAAATCTTCGGGCACTTTCAGGCCGGCGTCACGCGCTGCTTCCAGCACGCCGATGGCCTGGGTGTCGCTGGCAGCGAAGATGGCTGTGGGCGGGTCGGGCAGGGACAACAGGGCGCGTGCCATCTCTCGCGCCTCTTGCCGTCCGTGCTCTCCCTGCTGGTGGTATTCAGGTCGGAAGGGGACGTCGGCTTCGGCCAGCGCCCGACGATACCCCTGATAGCGGTCGCGGCTGGAGACAAAGTTGAACGGGTTTTCAAGCTGGTCGCTCACGAAACCGATTTTGCGGTGTCCCAGGTCGATAACGTGTTGCGTTGCCATTTGACCGCCGGCCACGTCGTCGATCACCACCCGGCTCAGCCGGGGATGATGCGCGTCAATCAGCACGGTGGGCACGCCCGCGCGCAAAAAATAGTCTACGTCCTCGTCGTGGGGCTACAGGGAAATGATGAGCAGTCCATCCACCCGTTCTCGCCGGGGCACATTGCGAAAATAGGCATCGCGCCTGGCAGTGGATTCCACGTTGAAGAGGATCAGGTCGTACTCGCTGTCGGCCAGGGCGTATTCCACGCCCCGCAGCCGCTCGACGAAGGCAGGACGGGTGAAGAAGGGGACGACAACGGCAATGGACAGAGTTTTGCCCAGTGAGAGACGCCGGGCAATGGGATTGGGGGTGTAGTCCAACTCCTCGATCGCTGCCAGGACTTTTCGGCGTGTGGCATCGCTGACGGAAGGGTTGTCGTTCAGCACCCTGGAGACAGTCCCGACACCAACCCCTGCCCGTTTTGCCACGTCACGGATGGTGACATGTGCCACAGAACTCCCCCTTTGGTTCGTAGAGCCCAGGCAAACCCATCGCCGGATGGAACCGGTTCCATCCTATCATACTTTGCTAACTTTGTCAAGAAGCTCCTCTCTCAATGTAGTTTTGCTGAGATTCTTGAGCGGGTTAGAGGATGATGCTCGACCAGGCCATCAGCCTGCTAAATGATGCACGGCACCACACGACGCGCGTATAACCAACTCGGTTTCAAGCATAACACTTCGCACAGCGACCTTGCCATGTTGCACAAGGTTGATGAGCATTTGCCCCGCTTGCCGACCCAATTCGGTGGCGGGGAGGCGAACGGTAGTGAGCGGCGGGTCTACGTAACGGGCCAACGGCACGTCGTCAAATCCAACCAGGGCGATGTCGTCGGGGATGGTCAGGCCGTGCTCCCGGATGGCGGCCATCGCACCGAGGGCGACGACGTCGCTGGCGACGAAGAGGGCGGTGGGTGGGGTCGCCTCTCGGAGCAACGAATGAGCCGCCTGGTATCCACTCTCGGGCACAAAATCCCCAAAGCGCACCAGTCGTTCCTCAAAAGTGAGGTCAGCGGACTCCAGCGCGTCTCGGTAGCCGGCCAACCGGTGGGCGCCGCCGGTGTATTCCGGGGGCGCGTTGGTGATACAACCGATTCGCCGATGCCCCAGGCGGATGAGGTGCTCTACGGCACGGCGCGCGGCGCTTCGGTTGTCCACGTCAACGAAACAGGCAGAATTGCCCGGCAACTGACCAAGCAGGACTACGGGGAAATCTTCGTCCACCAGCGCCCGCAACTGTTCGTCGTCGGATCGAGGCCCAGAGAGGACAATACCATCTATTTGCTTGGCACGGACCAGATGGATGTAGGCATCGGGGTGACTGATGTCTTCGACGGGTTCGAGAAGCAGGCGAAAGCCAGCGTGCCGGGTAGCTTCGGCAAGACCGTGGATGACTTGGGGGAGAAATGCATCAGCGGCGATGTGGGATTGATTGCGGACCAGCACCAACCCCAGCGTGTAAGTACGACGGCTGGCAAGGGAGCGAGCCGCCGCGTTGGGGACGTATCCCAGTTCTTTGGCAGCTTGCAACACTCGTTGTCGGGTTTCCTCGCTGATGTTGGCGCCCGGAACGTTGTTCAAGACGAAGGAGACGGTGGTGCGAGAGACGCCAGCACGCTCCGCCACGTCGCGGCTGGTGACGCGCTTTCGGGTCATAATTCAGCTCACTGGCCGGGTAACTCGTGTTAGTAACTCGTGTTAGTATTATAGCCAATTTGACGTAGCTTGTCAATAGGTTATACAAACAATTGGCGCGTTCGGATTCAGGGGCAATTCTTTAGACCCTTGGGGTTTCGAGAGATATTGGCAGCTCGAAGTGGCTTTCTCAAGAGGGGAGTGGCCGCGCAGAGCTGTGCGCTACGCAAACCCCAAGGGTCTTTTCCCCCAAAATCGAACGCACCCCACAAACAATTGGTCACGTTGTGCGCAGCGACGTTTCTGGGAGGTGGGTAGTCTCCCCGTTAAGCGTTGATGGTGTTTGGGAGCGCGAGGGCTTGCCCTCTCCCTCCCCCCAACCCCCTCCCTCTCCAAAATTGGGAGAGGGAGGGGGTGCAGGCGGGGGTGGGTGAGGGCTTTGCCTCCTCTCGCCGCCAACACGCAAGTACGATGCCACTATATGTTGTGGAGCGAGGT
>JAJRXB010000447.1 GCA_024276515.1 Chloroflexota bacterium | reverse complement strand
TTACGCAGCATCCTGAGCCTGTCGAAGGATGCAAATTTGCATAGATTTCTCGGCTTGACGCGCACCCTTCGACAGGCTCAGGGTGCTACCTTGCCTTTGCACAACCAGCGGCTTATTTACGCCGTGGTGCACTAGTACACCCGTTCCTTCGGCTCATATTCGGTGATCGTCACCGGTTTATAGCGAAGCTCGATTTTGCCATCCTTGCGCAAGGCCAGGCTGTGCCTGAGCCACTTCTTGTCGTCGCGCTTGGGATAGTCTTCCCGGTAGTGAGCGCCCCGGCTCTCCTTTCGACTGAGGGCCGCGGCAGTGGTCACCTCTGCCACGTCGAGCAGGGCTCCCAGCTCCCACGCCTCCAGCAGGTCGGTGTTGAACCGTTTCCCCTTGTCGTCAATGGCGATGTGCTGATACCGATCCTGCAGGTCTTTAATCGTGTCTATCGCCTGCTTAAGACCCGGTTCCTCGCGAAAGACGCCCACGTGTTCCATCATCATCTCTTGCATCTCGCGGCGGATGTCGGCGACTCGTTCGCGCCCGTCTTGCCGGCTGCGCAGCGATTCCAGTTGCTCGCGGGCAAAGGCCTCGGGCTCTTTGGGCAGGGGCAAAAAGTCGTTTTCCCGGCAATAGCGCACCATATCTATGCCGGCCCGCTTGCCAAAGACGTTGATGTCGAGCAGCGAGTTGGTCCCCAGCCGGTTGGCACCGTGCACCGACACGCAAGCCACCTCTCCGGCCGCATAAAAGCCGGGCAAAACGGTGCGCTTCCCGTCTATCAACACCCGCGCCCAAACGTCGGTGGGGATGCCGCCCATGGCGTAGTGAGCGGTGGGCTGGACCGGCATCGGCTGGGTGATGGGGTCGATTCCCAGATAGGTGCGGGTGAAGTCGGCGATGTCGGGCAGCTTGGCCTCGATGTCGGCGGCGGTGATGCGCCGGGGTGTGCCATCGGGGTTCTTTTTGCCGTCCAGATCAAAATATTTGTTGACGGTTTCGGGTCGCACGTCCAGGTACACGTAGTTTTTGCCGTCTATGCCCCGCCCGGCGCGTATCTCCAGGTAGATGGCGCGGGAGACCACGTCGCGGGAGGCCAGGTCTTTGATGGTGGGGGCGTAGCGCTCCATAAATCGCTCCCCCTCGTTGTTGATGAGCACGCCCCCTTCGCCGCGCACCCCTTCGGTGATGAGGATGCCCATTTTGTAGATGCCGGTGGGGTGAAATTGGAAGAACTCCATGTCTTCCAGGGGGATGCCCCGGCGCAGGGCGATGGCCGGCCCGTCGCCGGTGAGGGTGTGCGCGTTGCTGGTGATGCTCCACACCTTGCCCCAGCCACCGGTGGCAAAGAGCACCGCCTTGGCGTGGAAGACGTGCAACTCGCCGGTGGCGATTTCCAGGGCCACCACGCCTCGCGTCGTCCCATCTTCGACGAGGAGGTCGAGCACGTGAAACTCGTCAAAAAACGTCACGTTGTTTTTGATGCACTGCTGGTAAAGTGTTTGCAAAATCATGTGGCCGGTCCGGTCGGCGGCGTAGCAGGCACGGCGCACCGGCTGTTTGGTGACGTTGTTGGTGTGTCCGCCAAAAGGGCGCTGGGCGATTTTGCCCTCTTTGGTCCGGTTGAAGGGCAGTCCCATGTGCTCCAGTTCGTAAACGATGTCTACCGCTTCGTAGCACATTGTTTTGACCGCGTCCTGGTCGGCCAGGTAATCGCTGCCCTTGATGGTGTCGAAGGTATGCCATTCGGGGTGATCTTCCTCGTGATTGCCCAGCGCCGCGCCCACCCCTCCCTGGGCAGTTCCGGTGTGGGAGCGGGTGGGGTAAAGCTTGGTGAGGACGGCCGTCCTCACCCCCCGCGAGGCGTAAAGCGCGGCCATCAATCCCGCGCCACCGGCACCGACGATTACTGCATCGTACTTGTGATACATAAGTTGTCACTCCAATGAGATTAAAGTCTTAAGGCCGAGGTTAAAGGAAAAGCTCAAAGACGATGACAGCCGACGCAATCAAAGTGAACAGGAAAAGGACAAAAATCAACCCTTTGGCAAAGATAAGAAGAAACGGGCGATGGACGTAATCCTCGACGACGATGCGCAGCCCGTTGAAGCCGTGGACTGCGGCCACGAAGAGAAAGACCATCCCGTAGACTTGCCAAAACGAGTTGGACCAGGCAGGAAACACGTCGGGGATGTCACTGTTTTGCACGTGCCAGTAGATGGGGAAGAAAGCCCATCGGTACTGGGTGGGCATATCCATCAGGGTACGGCCACCTGCCAGGTTGGCATACACAATGCCAAAAGCGCCGATAAAGAGCATCAAAACACCCGACAGGCGAGTGAAGAGCCACAGATAGTATTCCAGAGCACTGCCCTGGGCTGGGTATCGGGAACGCATTCGCTGTCCTCCTAATGAGCTCCGCCTGACAAGAAACTGGTCAGCATCAAAAAGGCCGGCAGGCCAAAGATTGGCAAAAAGACCAGCCATTGAAACCAAAGCAATTCTCGGTGGTAACGCAATAGCGGGGGCCAAAAATCCTCAACGATGAGCCGCAATCCATTGAGCGCGTGGTATAGCACGCAAAAATAAACGAAGATCTGCGTTAGCGTCGACTCGTAGAGGACGGTGAGCGCGGTCGAGATGGTGTCGCCAATGGCGTTCAAAAAAAAGGCCGCGATCACGTGAGTGCCTACAAAAAAGAGAATGCCCAGACCGGTGATGCGATGTAAGGCCCAGGCAAGCATATTTTCTCTTCCTTTGTAGCGCAGTCCTTCCAGGTAGCCGACGTGTCGTCCTTGAAACACGGCTAAACGCCTCCTTTCTTGGATTGGGACCGGGGTTTGGGTTAGAACAGGAGAAATGCCACTGCCCCCCATAACACCAACGTTGGGTGGGGGGCGAGGCAGCCAGGGGAATTATACGCAGCCTCAGGCGAAAAGTCAACTTGGTCGATGCCCGGGTGCCCGGGGTCAGGGCACGGCCAACACCGGACAAGGGGCGTAGCGCAACACGTAGGCACTCACGCTGCCCAACAACACCTCGGTCACGTTTTCGCGGTCCCGCACTCGACTGCCCATCACAATGAGATCAG
>JAJRXB010000446.1 GCA_024276515.1 Chloroflexota bacterium | reverse complement strand
TGATGGCCAGTCTCTACATGTGGATTCGTTATCTGTAAGAACCCCCCCGGAATAGGGATTCCGGGGCTGCAGAGCCATCGTAGCGCCGGGCGCCGGGCCACCGTAGCGCCGGGCGCCGGGCCACCGTAGCGCCGGAATCCCTATTCCGGCGCGGCTCCCTATTCCGGCGCGGTTCTTCCGGCGCGGCCCATCGCCGTGTGGTAATGTGTGGCTTGAGGTAGAACGGATATGGACGGAATCCTTTTGGAAGTGAGCCTGATCCTGGGACTGATCCTGCTCAACGGCTTCTTCGCCGCGGCCGAAATCGCCGTGGTCTCGGCGCGCGGGAGCCATCTGCGGGCCCTGGTCACTGCCGGTCACCCTGGCGCGCGGCGCGTGCTGACCCTGCGCCAGGACATAGGCCGCTTTCTCTCCACCGTGCAGATTGGCGTCACCCTCGCCGGCACCCTGGCTTCGGCCATCGGCGGCGCCGGCGTCGTGCGCGTTTTGTCGCCCCGGCTGGCGGCGCTGCCTCTGCCCTGGCCAGCGGTCTACGCCGAGGTGGCTGCTCTGCTGCTGGTGGTCGCCGTGATTTCGTACCTCTCGCTGGTCCTGGGCGAACTGGTGCCCAAGGAACTGGCGCTGCGCCGGGCGGAGACCCTGGCCATGACGTTGAGCGGACCTGTGGAGCGGTTCTCGCGCCTGGCGCACCCGCTGGTGTGGTTCCTTACCCGGTCGAGTGGCCTGGTTCTGCGCCTGCTCCCGGCAGGGGGAGAGGTGAAAGCCGCAGTGACCGACGAGGAGATCCTGGCCATGTTGCGCGAGGGCGTGGCCGAGGGCGCTTTTCACCCCTCTGAACAGACGTTGGTGCAGGGCGTCTTCCGCTTCGCCGACCGGCAGGTGCAGGAGATTATGAAACCCCGCACCGACATAACGGCCGTGGCCGCCGACACGTCTCTGGCCCAGGTGTTGGAGCTGGCCCGTCAGCAGGGATACACCCGCTACCCGGTCTACAAGGGCGATCTCGACTACGTCACGGGGGTGATACACGTCAAGGACTTGCTGCTGCGAGGCGACGATCTCCGACGGCCCGTCGGAGAGATAGCCCGGTCGCCGCTGCTGGTGCCGGGCAGCCTGCGACTGATTGAGATGCTGCGCCAGTTTCAGAAGGCCGGCACTCACCTGGCCATCGTGCTGGACGAATACGGCGGCACCGCCGGGCTGATCACCCTGGAAGACCTGTTGGAGGAAATCGTCGGCAGCATCGAGGATGAGTACCCCCATCCCGAGCCGACGCTCAGTCGCCATCCCGATGGCACGCTGACAGCGCCGGGGGCGCTGCCCATCCGTGACCTGACCGACGTGCTGGGCGTGGCCCTGCCCGAAGAAACCTCCTACGATACGGTGGCCGGCTTCATCCTGCACCGTCTGGGGCACATTCCGCAGTCGGGAGAGGAGATCGTGTACGAGGGTTACAGGCTGGTCGTCCAGGAAATGGAAGCCCAACGGATCAGGCAGGTGATGATTGCACCCCTATCCCAGGAGGAAGAATCGTAGTCTCAGTACCTGGGAATTTCGGGGAGTGAAGCTTCCCCGGCGAAGTACTCAAAGGGTGATGCCTCACAGAGCCGCATCTGGGGATGCTGGCTCCTCAGTTGTAAGCGTTCACCCCTCCCTGGCAGGGCTTATCATTACCCACATCTCGCCTTGCTGACGCCCGCCCCGAGCTTAAGCTCAGGGCTAATAGCCCAAGCACGTTGAAACGTGCTGTCTTTGCCCAGAATCGGGGGAGGAGCAGTCGGCTTGAGCCGA
>JAJRXB010000445.1 GCA_024276515.1 Chloroflexota bacterium | reverse complement strand
GGGCCGGGTCGGCCTGGGCTGTGATTTGAATTGTCTCCTGCCCGCCCTGGGGCAGGTCGCCCACACTCACCGTGACCATCCGTCCATCCAGCACCTCTACCGTGCCCCGCGTCGTCGTCACCTCGGTGACGATCAGGCCGTCGGGCAGATAGTCGGTGACGAAGACGTGGCTGATGGGATTCGGCATGCCGTTTGCCAGCGTGAGGTAAAAGGTAACGCTCCCGCCGGGCAAGACCGTCGCTTGCGACACCGACATCGTGAGCGTGGCCGGCGGGTCGGGACGGCTGGGGTTGCTGTAAAGCCCCAGATTGGCGATCAGATCGAAGTCGCAGCGCAGGCGGACGGCCACGTCGTCGGCCATCGGGCGCAGGGTTTCCGCCTGGGCGGGGGACAGGTCTACCGAAAGGAAGGCTACCCCCTGGCCCAGGGGCCCAAATCCGTAGCGGCCATCATCGGAGGTGATTTGCATCGTCTCCCAGCCGCCATCCCTCAATCGCAGGGTGACGCCTGGTTCGTTGTGAAAGCCCCAATTGATGACGGTGCCCCGCAGCCCGGCCGCGCAGCCCTCGCCGCCGGGCGACTCACCGGTCGGCGGGGGGCCAGGGGAGGGGGGCAAAGTTGGGTGCGGCGTACCTCCCTGGGGTGGCGGGCTGCTCCCCAGCGCCGGCGACGCCAGCCCGACCATCACCATCATCCCAACCATCAGCACACCAATCAGCCGGGTTCCCTGCCTGTGCACGCGACTCGCTCCTTTGGAGATTAGAGATATGTCAAGTTACTACTATCTTATGCCAAATTGCACTTTTTGTCAACCCCCTTCTTTACAAAATTCAACTTTTATGTTAATCTCTTGCTATGCGACGGAAAACGTTTCTTGCTTTGATAGGTTTTGCCCTCGTCAGTCTGGTGGTGCCGGGGAGCACCCTGAGCG
This sequence comes from Chloroflexota bacterium, assembly GCA_024276515.1. Classification (GTDB taxonomy): domain Bacteria; phylum Chloroflexota; class Anaerolineae; order 4572-78; family NAK82; genus JAJRXB01. The sequence continues at coordinate 6,786 of JAJRXB010000445.1, read as the reverse complement.
TCGCCCAATCGCCGCCACCTGATCCCCGCTTCGGCATCGTCGAGACCTACGTCAATTCGGCGGCCGCCACCGAAGCCGGCGCCGGCTACACCCGCATCATCTTTCGCTGGGACCTGATCCAGCCGGGCGGCCCCGGCGACTGGAAACCGGCCAACGTGCCCGACCCCTTCCTCGAAGCAGAACTGGCCGCCGGGCGACAGGTAGTCGCCGTGCTGATCAGCACCCCGGCCTGGGCGACCGCCGACGGCAGCGGCAGCTCCAAGGCCGTCCCCGACATGTTCTATTGGGAGCAATTCGTGCGACGGATGGCGCAGCAATACCGGGGACGCATCCGCCATTGGATCATCTGGAACGAACCCGACGTGTGGGACGTAACCCATCCCGGCGGCACCTGGGCCGGCACCGAGGAAGACTATTATCGGCTGCTGAAAACGGCTTACCTGGCCATCAAAGACGTGGACCCCACGATGCAGGTCCACCTGGCCGGACTCACCTATTTCTGGGATTGGGAGCACGGTCGGCGCCAATATCTGGATCGCCTGCTGGATATTATCGTCGCCGACCCGGAGGCGCCTGCCCATAGCTATTACTTCGACGCGGTCGTTTACCACCTGTATTTCAACCCCCGGCAAACGTTGGACATCATCGGCGAGGTGCAAGGAATTTTGGGGGCACACGGCATCATGGCCAAAGAAATCTGGATCAACGAGACCAACGCACCCCCCTCGGAGGATCCGCAAGAGCCTCCCTGGTCAACGCCACGTTTCCGCATCTCGTTGGAGGAACAAAGTGCCTTCGTCATTCAGGAGTTTGCGCTGGCCTTCGCGGCCGGCGCCGACCGGGTGGAGTTTTACAAACTGCGCAACAGCGCCGATCACCCGGAGTCCATCGAACCTTACGGGCTGCTGCGCGCCGACGACTCGCGCCGCCCGGCCTTCGACGCCTACAAGGTGGTGACGACCTACCTGCGCGACTTCCGCGCCGTGCAGTGGCAACGCCTGGGCGACGTGTACGCCGTCACCTTTGACCGGGGTGGGACGACCACCACCGTCCTCTGGACAACGAGCCGCACGCCGACCCGGTTTACCGTCAACGCCATCGCGCCCCAGGCCACGCTGGTGAACGAGCAGGGGGATACCCGGACCCTCACTGCCGTGGATGGGACGTACACCATCGAGTTGCCCGGCGCCATCTGCACTCAGACGACGGATTGCTTCATCGGCGGCGCGCCGCGCCTGCTGGTGGAGGTGGGTTCCCCCGCCGACCGGCCATCGTTGGTTCCTGTGGCGCTGTTGACGCCGGCGCCGGCGGAGACAGAGGAGGCGCAAGCGCAGGCAACGGTCACCCCAACCCTTACGCCGCTTCTGCCCCTGCCCACAGCGCAATCCCTGGCTCCGACCGTTCTGCCCTCTCCCCAACCGGCCGCAGCCGTTTTCACTCCGACCCCCACCCCGCTGGCGGTGGCGCAACGCCTTCCGCGCCCCCTTCCCCGCAGCCCCTCCCCACCCCACCCCCGCCGATCACACCGCTGACCATTCTCACCCCGGCCCGGTGCCTCACCCTCATCCTCGTGGGACTGGTAGTCTTTACCATCACCTACGGTCTCCAAATTGCTCTCTGGTGGCGGCGAGGGAGGTAGCGGTGATTTCCGCCTCCAATCGCGGGTCACACCTGCCCGTACCTGCCCTGGCCCGCGTGGCGGAAGGCCAGGGGCGGACCCGCTCGGAGCATAATGTGAGAAAGTCGAACTACCTACCATTCAGACTTCGGAAGTCTCCCGTTGAGCATTTCGCAGGCAAAATAAGCTCGAAATCGCGTCAAAGGCTGCCGGATGGAATGCCGTTGAGACTTCCGAAGTCTTGTGCCCGAGTAGTAACCTGTGATATAATAATCAGCAAACATCCGATGGGCACGTAAAGGCAGGTAGAGGCGACGTATGCGTCGCCTCTACCTGCCTCTCTCCCCACCAACTCAATATCACCCAGGCCGGCCGCGTTTTGATCGTCAATTCCGACCTCTCGGCGGCGGTGGCCTGCTGGATCTATAACAATGAAAGATCATCACTCAAACACAGATACGCCGGCTGACGACGTAAGCAAGGAGATCAAGCGCCTCGCCAGGCAAAACGAGCGGCTGCAACTTCGCATTCAGGCGCTGGAGCGCAACCGACGCGAGTTGGAGAATCGCATCTTGCAACTGCGCACCCTCTACGAGATCGGCGCCGAGACCGCCTCGATGCTGGACCTGTCGGCTATCCTCCAGGTGATTTTGTCGCGGGTGATGCGTGCTTTCGACGCCACGACTGGCCTGGCGCTGACCGTCAGCGAGGCCAACGACGAGTGGACGATCACGCTGCAACAAGGATTTACCCAACAGGAGTGGACGGCCATCGCAGCCAGGTTTGCCCCTAAAAAGCTGGAGGAATTGTACTTCGATTGGTGTATGCAACGCTCGCCGTCGGCACCGCGTTGGCTGGTGGCATCCGACGAAAAAGAGACCGGGCCTTTCGTCGAGTGGCTGCGGCGGCTCGACATTCGCGTCTGGCTGCCTTTCACAGTAGACCCCATGTTGTTCGGGGGTGTGGGGCTGGGGCCACGGATGTGGGGCAACGACTTTTCCAGCGGCGATTTGATGCTGCTGTCGGGCATCGTCGAGAATTCGGTGGAACGCATCAAGGGGGCCCGCCTCCTCGACACGCTGCTGCACGAGCAACAAGAACTCTACCGCACACGCGGCATGTTCGAGCAATTTATGGCCCCTCAAGTCGTGGATCGGCTACTCGACGGCCGGTTGAAACTCACCCTGGAAGGACATCGCCAGGAGGTGACCGTGTTGGTGGCAGACCTGCGCCGATCCACCGAACTGGTGTTGCAGCTCGACACAGAAGAGATGGTCCGATTGCTCAACGACTATTTTGGGAAGATAACCGACGTGATCTTCAGCTACGAGGGGACGGTGGACAAATTCCTGGGAGATGGCGTGATGGCCGTGTTTGGCACACCCATCGTCCACAGCAGGGAGGAGCTGGACGACGTGACCCGGGCCGTCCAGTCTGCCCTCGAAATGCAAGATGCGTTCGCAAAGCTACTGAAGTCGTGGGAGAATCGGTTGGGACAGACCCTCGACACGGGTCTGGGGATAAGCGTGTGCACGGGGATAGCGGTGGTCGGCAACGTCGGCTCGACCAAGCGCATTGAACACACCGTCATCGGCCCGGTGGTGAATCTGGCCTCTCGCCTGTCGAAGCTGGCAGCCGGCGGTGAGACCCTCATAGACGAAGAGACGCATCATCGTATGAGCCTCTCCATCCCGGCCGAGCCGCTTGAACCGGTCACTGTTAAGGGGTTTTCGCAGCCAGTCCCCATCTACAGACTGAGAAAGAGGCAAGGTTGAGCGTTGACAAGTCGTTCCCTTTTAAGCAACAACCAGGTGACCGGCACTTAAACGTCTGCTAGAAAGGCTCTTTTTTGCCATAATGATGCTGGAAATGGCGACAAGAGTGCCGGTCACTTTATTCGGGGACAACGCTCTCTTTACTCTGGTGGTGGTTCTAAAGGGATCTCGCCAGGCCACTGGGCGTCGAGTTCGGCGGCGACGGCTTTGGCGACCTCAACGGCCGTCCCATCTCGCTCTCGTGGCGCGCTCCAGCGGAACATCGAAGTATAGGCCGAGGTGCTGGTTTCGCCATCTTTCATAGCCAACCGGTCAATGGCCTCCTGAAAGCGAGGTGGCAGATTCTCACGCACCGTGCCGTTCAGGTCGCTGGCTTTGACGCCCAGTGGAATATGTCTCCAATAGAGGATTTGATATTGGGCCATCAGACCTCCTAATCCTCCTCGCCTGTTTTCCGCACTCAGAAGGATAACAGCTTCGCGGGCTGCTGTCAACCCCTATTCTACCTCAAAAGGCCCATGTTGCACAAACTTACAGGACTTACGCCCTTGAGACTTCGGAAGTCTGGTGCAATGGTCACTGCGTAAGTAGTAAGCGTTCACCCCTTCCCCCAACGAGGGGGAGGGGTGGGGGTGGAGGGGACGCCAGAGAAACACCCTGCATCCGGGACGGAATCTCTCTCCGGGCGAGATGCCACCCTCCCCCGACCCCTCCCTGACAGGGCTATGCATTACCCACATGTCGTTCCAGCCGCTTTTTGCTGCGAATAAATCCGCAGGCTAATAGCTAAAGTCGGCTCAAGCCGACTGCTCCTCCCACGATTCTGGGCAAAGAGAGCACGTTTCAACGTGCTTGGGCTATTAGCCCTGAGCTTAAGCTCGGGGCAGGCGTCGGCAAGGCGAGATGTGGGTAATGATAAGCTGTCAGGGAGGGGTGAACGCTTACCGTAAGTACTGAAATTTGTCCTCTGCCCAGAGTGCCCCCCGATCAGTGACGAAAGTGCCGGGCGCCGGTGAAGATCATCGCCAGGTTCAGGCGGTCGGCGGCGGCGATGACCGCCTCGTCGCGGATGGAGCCGCCCGGCTGGGCGACGGCGGTCACCCCTGCTTCGGCGGCGACCTCCACGCCATCGGGGAAGGGGAAGAAAGCGTCAGAGGCCATCACCGACCCTCTGGCACGCTCACCCGCCTTGGCAACGGCCAGCTTCACGGCATCCACCCGGCTGGGCAGTCCACCACCGATGCCGGTGGTGGCGTTATCCCGCGCCAGCACAATGGCGTTGCTCTTGACGTGCTGGCAGGCTCTCCAGGCAAAGCGGAGTGCCGCCACCTCGTCTTCGGTCGGTTGGCGCTGGGTGACGACCCGCCACTCCACGCCGGGAGGGTCGCCCTGATCCACCGACTGGACCAGCACGCCGCCCGCTACCGAGCGCAGTTGCCACCTCTCGTCAACCGGGTGGGGGACGGCGACCAACCGGCAATTGGGCTTGTGCCGCGAGAAGCAGTCCAGCGCCTCGTCGTCAAAACCTGGGGCAACGATGGCCTCCACAAATAGCTCGTGCATCTCTTTGGCGGTCGCCCCATCAATCTGCCGGTTGGCAGCGATGACGCCGCCAAAGGCGCTGACCGGGTCGGAGGCCAGCGCCGCCGGGAAGGCGGCCGCCAGTCGCCCGGCCGAGGCAATGCCGCACGGCGACAGATGCTTGACGATGACGAGGGTCGGATCGTCGAAGCTGAGAACGGCGCGCCAGGCAGCGTCCAGGTCGAGCAGGTTATTGTAGCTGAGGGGCTTGCCCTGGAGCAGCCTGCCGCCCAGAGGGCCGACGCCCGGCTCGGCGTACAGCCCGGCGATCTGGTGCGGGTTTTCGCCGTAGCGCATCTCTTGGGCCAGGGGCAAGGAGAGATTCAACGTGTTGGGGAGTTGGGAAACAGGGAATTGGGAAACTGGGGGCTGGGGACCGGCGGCTGACGGCTGGCGGAGGTAGGCTTCGATGGCGGTGTCGTAGTCGCGGGTGTGGGCAAAGGCTTTGACGGCCAGTCGGCGGCGCGTTTCGGCGGAGACTTCGCCGTGCGCGGTCAACTCGGCCAGCACCGGCTCGTAATCGTCCGGGGCGCAGATGACCGTCACCCGCTCAAAGTTTTTGGCGGCGGCGCGCAGCAGCGTCACCCCGCCGATGTCAATCTGCTCCACCGCCTCGGTCAGAGAAACGTCCGGCCCCGCCACCATCTCCCGGAAAGGGTACAGGTTGCAAACCACCAGGTCAATGGGTTGGATGCCGTGGGCGGCCAGTTCGGCCACGTCGGTCTCGGTGGGGCGAGCCAAAATGCCGGCGTGGACGGCAGGGTGCAACGTCTTCACCCGGCCGCCGAGCATCTCCGGCGCGCCGGTCACGTCGGCCACGTCGGTTACGGGAAGGCCGGCGTCCCGGAGGGTGCGGGCGGTGCCGCCGCTGGCGATCAGGGTCCAGCCCAGGCCCACCAGGCGTCGAGCGAAGTCGGCCAGGCCGGTTTTGTCGGACACACTTAAGAGAGCTCTTGGCATAGGAGATTTCCTCAGTGTGAGCTTCGGTCTTTGCTCCGCATATGAGGGAAGAGGATCACTTCACGGATGGAGGTCTGGTTGGTGAGGAGCATGGTGAGCCGGTCCACGCCGATGCCCAGGCCGCCGGTGGGGGGCATTCCGTGCATCAGGGCCAGGATGTAGTCTTCGTCCATTGGGTGGGCTTCCTCGTCGCCGGCCTTTGCGCCCAGCCCCTGCTGCTCAAATCGTTCGCGCTGCACCAGTGGATCGTTCAACTCGGAATAAGCGTTGCCTGTTTCCAGGCCACCGATGAAGATCTCGAAGCGCTCCACGTGTTGGGGGTCGTCGGGCGAGGCTTTTGCCAGCGGGGAAATGTCGATCGGGTAATCTTTGATGAACGTCGGCTGGATGAGGGTTGGCTCCACGATTTCGCCCAGCAACTCGTCGATCAGCTTGCCCCACGTCGGCTGGGGGCTCACGTTCAGCCCTCGTCGTTGGACTTCGGCCCACAGAGCATCCAAGGTAGGAAAGTCTGCGTAGTCAATGCCGGTCAACTCCCGGATGGCGTCGCGCAGCGACCAGCGTCGCCAGGGGGGCGACAGGTCGATCTGGTGACCCTGAAAGGTGATCTGCGTGCTGCCCAACGCCTGCTCGGCGATGAAGGCGACCATGTGCTCGGTCAGCCACATCATATCGTGGTAGTCGGCGTAGGCCCAGTAGCACTCCATCTGGGTGAACTCTGGGTTGTGCTTGGTGCTGACGCCTTCGTTGCGAAAGTCTTTGCAAATTTCGTAAACCTTGTCGAAGCCCCCGACGATGAGGCGCTTCAGGTAAAGCTCGTCGGAGATGCGCAGGTAAAGGGTCATGTCGAGG
>JAJRXB010000444.1 GCA_024276515.1 Chloroflexota bacterium | reverse complement strand
GACCGCACCCAGGCTGCCCTGCGGGCGCGGGAACTGGGGTTGCTGTAAGGAAGGCATTCCAGGGCCCTCTTGCCCTCTGGCTGGCTTCCGCGTACAATAGCAAACGTGACCACCAACGACGATCTTCGCCGCATCCTGAATCGCATTGACGGCAAAGGCTACCCCGCCTACAAGGACATCCGGGGCGAATACGAATTCCCCGGCTTCACGCTGCTGATTGACCACGTGCAGGGAGACCCCTTCGCCGCTCCCAGCCGGCTGCGGGTGCGGGTTCCTCAGTCGGTGGCCGGCTACCCGCCCGACACCTTCGCCAACCGCAGCCGCCGGGTGGCCCTGGCTGACTTTTTGACCCGCGCCTTCGACGTCGCCTGCTCGCAAGTCAGCGGCCGGCGAGGCTCCGGCAAATCGGGCCTGGTGGCCATTGACCGGCCCGGCCAGCAAATCCTGGAGCGCACGTCGGCGCTGGTGGACGAGCGCGCCGTCGAAGTCCGCTTCGTCGTGGGGCTGCCGGCCGCCGGGCGGCGGGTGCTGGGTCGGCAGGCCGCCGCCATGCTGTGCGACGACCTGCCCCGCATCGTCGAGAGTGCGCTGCATTTTGCCTCAAACAACCAGGCCGGCCTGTACCGTCACATCCAGACCGCCGAAGACGCCGACTGGCTGCGCTCGCAACTGGCCCCCCACGGACTGATCGCCTTCGTCGCCGACGGCGCCGTGCTCCCCCGTCGCTCGGGCGTGGACGACCGTCCCCTGCGCCAGGGAGCGATCCCCTTCCGCAGCCCCGACTCCCTCCGCGTCGAGTTCCACCTGCCCAACGCCGGGCCTGTCACCGGCATGGGAATCCCGGCCGGGGTCACCCTCATCGTCGGCGGGGGGTATCACGGCAAGAGTACCCTGTTGAACGCGCTGGAACGGGGGGTGTACAACCACGTCCCCGGCGACGGGCGCGAGTTGGTCGTGGCCGACGAGGGAGCGGTCAAAATCCGGGCCGAAGATGGACGGGCCATCACCGGCGTGGACATCTCACCCTTCATCGGCGCGCTGCCCAACGGGGCCGACACCCGTCACTTCAGCACGGCCAACGCCAGCGGCAGCACGTCGCAGGCGGCCAACATCATCGAGGCGCTGGAAGCGGGCGCGCGGGTGTTGCTGGTGGACGAGGACACCGCCGCCACCAACTTTATGATCCGCGATCATCGGATGCAGGAACTCATCGCCAAAGAGCGAGAACCCATCACCCCTTTCATTGACAAGGTGCGGCAGCTTTACGACGAGCGCGGCGTGAGCACGGTGCTGGTGATGGGCGGCAGCGGCGACTACTTCGACGTGGCCGACACCGTCATCGCTATGGACGCCTATCTCCCCCGCGACGTGACCGCCCAGGCCAGGGCCATCGCCCAAAAATACCGCGCCGAGCGTCGCCCCGAAGGGGGTGACCGCTTCGGCCAGGTGACCCCCCGCATCCCCCTGGCCGAGTCCCTCGATCCCAGCAAAGGCCGGCGCCAGGTGAAAATCTCCGCCCGCGGAGTGAAGACCATCCTCTTCGGGACCAACGAAATAGACCTGACCGCCGTCGAGCAATTGGTGGACCCCAGTCAACTCAACGCCATCGGCCAGGCGCTTTATTACGCCCGCCAGCGCTATATGGACGGCCGCCGGACGTTGCCCGAGATCCTCGACGCGGTGATGGCCGACATCGACCGGGAAGGTCTGGACGCCCTCGACCGCCGCCCCGTCGGCGACCTGGCCCGCTTCCGTCGTTACGAGCTGGCGGCAGCCCTCAACCGGCTGCGCACGTTGCGCGTCCGCAGCACACAATACGCGGCACGCAATACGCAACACGCAACACGCAGTACGTAATGCATACTGCGTGTTGCGTGTTGCGTATCGCGTAACACGGAGTTGAAAATGCCCACCCCTGTTGTAGACTCAGACTCCCTGCGCCACCGCTTCGCCGAGCGTTTCGGCGCGCCGCCGGCCCTCGTCGTCCGTGCGCCGGGGCGGGTGAATCTCATCGGCGAGCACACCGACTACAACGACGGCTTTGTGCTGCCCGTCGCCATTGACCGCGCCGTTTTCCTGGCCGCCTCCCTCCGCGACGACCGGCGCGTGATCCTCCACGCCCTGGACCTGGACGCCACCGACGAATTCACCCTGGAGACCATCACCCGCGCAGAAGTCGGGCATTGGTCCAACTATCAGCGCGGAGTCGCCGCCGTGCTCCAGGCTCAGGGTTACGACCTGCCCGGCCTGAACGTGGCCTTCGCCGGTACCGTGCCGGTGGGCGCCGGGCTGTCGTCGTCGGCGGCGGTGGAGCTGGCGATAGCCTGGGCCTGGTGCGAACTGGGGGAGTTGTCCATCGAACGGGCGGCGCTGGCGCTGGCCTGTCAGCGGGCGGAGCACGAATACGTCGGCACCCAATGCGGCATCATGGACCAATTCATCAGCGCGCTGGGGCGGCGCGACTATGCCCTGCTCATTGATTGCCGAAGCCTCGACTACCGGCAGGTGCCGCTGCCCGGCGGGGCCGACGCCCGCATCGTCGTCTGCGACAGTGGTGTGCGCCGCGAGCTGGCGGCGTCGGCCTACAACGAGCGACGGGCCCAGTGCCGGCAGGCCGTCGAATTGTTGCGCGCGCGGCTGCCGGGCATCACCGCCCTGCGCGACGTGACGGTCGAGGGCTTTCAGGCCCACGCCGAGGCCCTGCCGGCCGTGATCCGCCGCCGCGCGCGCCACGTCATCACCGAAAACGCCCGCGCCCTGGAAGCGGTCGCCGCGCTGGAGAACGGCGATTTGGTCCGCTTTGGCGAGTTGATGAAGGCCAGCCACCGCAGTCTGCGCGACGACTACCAGGTGAGCTGCGCCGAGCTGGACACGCTGGTCGAAGCGGCGTGGGCCGTCGAGGGATGTTATGGCTCGCGGCTGACCGGGGCCGGGTTCGGCGGCTGCACCGTCAGCCTGGTAGATGGCGCTGCGGTCGAGGCGTTTCGGCAGGCGGTGAGCGACGCCTATCGGCGAAAGCACGCTCGCACCCCGGCCATTTACGTCTGTACAGCGGAGAACGGGGTGGGGCGGATTTAAAAAGGGAACCTTTGCAATCTCCCCATCGTCTGATACAATGAGAGAATAGGCTGGAGTTTGAACCACTGAGGCCCTGAATTCACTGACACGGAAAAAGGGGCAGAGTTCAGTGAGTTCAGTGGTTCAAAGCAGCGCCACAAACTGGTCAATATCGAGAATGAAGGAGATTCTTATGAAAAAACGAGCCTTGACAATCCGAATCGTAACGTTGGTAGCCATTTTGGTCGCCTTGTCGGTAGCCGGCCAGAGCCTGCTGGCAGGCCACAGATCGGCTCGGCCAGGCGTCGTCGGCGACCCCGGCCCGAGTCTGGTCCCGGCAGCTCAGGCACAGGGAAACGGCGTGGAGTTGACCGTCTACAACCAGGACATCGCCCTGGTGCGCGACACCCGCTCGTTCGAGCTGGAGCGCGGCGTGAACGAAGTCCGCTTCTCCGACGTCGCCTCGCAAATCGACCCCACCAGCGTCCACTTCCGCTCCCTCACCGATCCCGAAGGCACCACCGTGCTGGAGCAGAACTACGAATACGACATCGTGGGCAGCCAAAAACTGCTGCAAAAATACGTGGACCAGGAGATTGAGCTGGTGACGGAAGACGGCAGCGAGTTCCGGGGCACCCTCCTCTCCGGCGCCAACGACATCATCCTGCAAGACGCCGACGGTGGCGTGACCGTGATCCGGTTGGACCAGGTGCGGCAGTTCAACTTCCCCGCCCTGCCCGAAGGGCTCATCACCCGGCCCACTCTCGTCTGGCTGCTCGACGCCGGGCAAAGCGGCGACCAGGACGTGGAAGTGACCTACATAACCAACGGCATCAACTGGCGCGCCGACTACGTGGTGCAACTGAACGAAGACGACACCGCCCTGGACCTGAACGGCTGGATCACCCTCGACAACCGCAGCGGGGCCACCTACACCGACGCCAAACTCAAGCTCGTCGCCGGCGACGTGAACGTCGTCCGCCAGGCCAAAGCGGAGAGAATGATGATGGAAGAGGCCGTCCCGACGGCCGCTCCCCCGGCCCCGGCGGTGCAAGAGCGAGAATTCTTCGAGTATCACCTGTACGACGTGCAGCGCCCGGTGACCGTCCGCGACAACCAGACCAAGCAGATCGAGTTCACCAGCGCCGCCGACGTGCCGGCCGAGAAATTCTTCGTCTACGACGGCGCGCCGGGGCTGGGCTTCTACGGCTACGCCGTCACCGACCCCGGCTACGGGAGCTACTCCAACCCGGACGTGAACATCTACCTGCAGATCGAAAACGAGGAAGAAAACGGCCTGGGCATCCCCCTGCCCGCCGGTCGGGTGCGCGTGTACAAGGCGGACGTGGACGGCAGTCTGCAATTCGTCGGCGAGGATCAGATCGATCACACCCCCAAGGACGAGACCGTGCGTCTGCTGTTGGGCAATGCCTTCGACATCGTCGGCGAGCGGCGACAGACCGACTTCCAGCAATTAGGGCGCGACGTCATCGAAGAGAGCTTCGAGATCACCCTGCGCAACCACAAAGACCAGGACGTGGAAGTGCGGGTGGTAGAACACCTCTTCCGCTGGAGCGAATGGGAGATCGTGCAGGAGAGCGCCGAACACACCAAACTGGACCAGGGAACCGTCGAGTGGCGACTCGAAGTGCCCGCCGACGGCGAAGTGACCCTCACCTACACCGTGCGCTACGAATTCTAACACCGTTTGGGGGCTAGGCCTTTTTTACCGTTGACAAACCGTGTGAAGAATGATACGTTGGTTTCAGATCAGGCATAGGTGCCAGGCACTCATCAAGCCGTCTTTTTGCCAGGTTGATAGCGCGTACAAACTGATTTTGGCTCGAGTTATCTGCCAAAAGTGCCTGGTACCTGAGTAGTAATCGCAAAGGTTGAGAATGGCTGATACCAACGATATCAAGCGCCCCCCCAACGACGAGGTCAATCTAGGCTACGCCCAGGCATTAAAATATGGGCAAGACCTGGCCCGTATCTACATCCAAGAAAAAGTCAAACGCCGCGAACTGGAATTGGCCCACCAAAAGCTACAGGCAATCCTGGAGACAGCTCCCAACGGCCTGGCCGTGCTCGACGAGGCGATGGTCATCGTGGAGACCAACCCCCGTTTTGAAGCGCTGGTGGAGGAGCAAAATGGGAGCTGTGTGGGCCGCTCCCTGACCGACGTGCTCCCTTCGGACGAGTTGGCCACCACCCTGGAGCTTGCCTCCAGTGAGGGGACGCGCTTTGCCGAGGTCGAAGTCGCCTTAGACAAGCCAGTGACCCGCACCTTGCACATCACCGGCGCGCCGCTGTCGGCCGGCGACCAGCGGGGGTGGGTCGTCAGCTTGCACGACATCACCGAACACAAGCGGCTGGAAGGCCTGAAAGAAGAATTCGTCAACATCGCTGCCCACGAACTTCGCACGCCGCTGGCCATCATCCTGGGCTATGCCAGCGTTCTGCGCGAAGACATGGAGGACTCCGACGACACGGTAGCCGTGACCGCCATAGAAGCCATCATCCAGGCGGCCGACCGGCTGAAAATGGTGATCGACGAACTGGTGGACTTTGCCGTTGCCAGGAGCAGATCCACCGACGACACAGGGGTGGATCGCTTTGATCTCTGGGAAGTGGTTGATCGCACCATCGCCTCGGTGACACAGCGGGCCAACTTCAAAGAAGTAGAAATTTTGGTGCAGTCCCCCCACGAACCGCTGATGCTCAGCGGCGACCGGGTGATCCTGGCCCAGGCCATCGGACACCTGCTGGAGAACGCCATCAAATTCAACCGCACTCAGGGTCAAGTGCACGTGCGAGCGACTCAGGTGGACGACGAAGTCGTCCTGGAGATCGAAGACACCGGCATCGGCATCCCTCGCACCGATCTGGATAAAATCTTCGACATGTTTTACCAGGTAGAAGAACATTTAACCCGTGCCGAGGGCGGCCTGGGAATGGGACTGTCCATCGCCCGGCGCGGCGTGGAACTGCACGGCGGTCGTATCACCGTTGAGAGCACACTGGGCAAGGGAAGTTGCTTCCGGGTCATCCTCCCCACCTCGCTCGATCAGATACCCATCTCCCCTCAAACCCGCCTCGACACCGCTCACCAGCAAACCCTGGCCTACGGACGCGACCTGGCGCGGGCCTTCGCCGCCCAACAGGCCCAGGCCCAGCGGCTGCGTCAAATATCGAAGTTGGGACACGAGTTGCTCACCCGGCTGGAGCAATTGACTCCGGCCGGGGCAAAAGAGGAAATAGACCCTGTCCTCGACAAAGCTCGCATCCTGGCACGTCAATTGGTCGATGCAGCCACACGACAGAGAAGCACGAAGCGGGATAAGCCATGAACGACACAACCCCGCATAGGCAAGACGAGGCCCCACATGAGCGGGACGAGGCCCCGCATGAGCAGGACAAGGCCCCGCATGAGCGGGACGAGGCAATCCAACGGGTGATGACCGTGAAGGCCCGTCACGAAGCGCGCCTGATGCAAAAGGCCAACGTGGTTGGCGTTGGTGTTGGCTTCCGGGAGCGAGGTGGGGTGCTGACCGATGAGGTCGCCCTGGTGGTAAACGTCATCCAGAAGCTACCCAACGATCACCTGGCCCCCGAGGACCTCATTCCCAGTGAGATCGAGGGGGTGCCGGTAGATGTGCGCGAAACAGGCGAGATGCGGGCGCTCTGAGGGAGGAACTCAATGCAAGAGGTAGACACGGGCGCACTATCGGCCGCGCTGTCGGCCAAGCAAAACAATTTGCAAAGGCTGCTCAGTTGTCCCAACGTGGTTGCCTGCGGCATTGGCTACAAGGTGACGGACGCCGGTCCCACCGACGAAGTAGCGGTGGTTGTGTCGGTGACGCGCAAGCTGCCAGTTGCCCAACTGGCCGAGTCGGACGTGGTGCCCCGGGCGGTGGATGGGGTGAAGACCGACGTTGTCGAGACCGGTGTCTTCCGCGCCCTTCAGGGACCTCGAGATCGCTGGCGACCGGTGATCCCGCCCGGCGTGTCGCTGGGACACGTCAATGTCACCGCCGGCACCTTCGGCTGCCTGGTTCAACGGGGAGACGAACTGTTCATCTTGAGCAACAACCACGTCTTGGCCGATTCCAATCGGGGCAAGCCCGGCGACCCTATTTTGCAACCTGGTCGTCACGACGGCGGCACCCCCCAAGACCGGATTGCCACCCTGGCCGACTACGTGCCCCTGGATTTTGGCGGCGACGCGGCTACGTGCAACGTGGCCAGGGCGATAGAGCAGGTACTCAACACGTTGGCAAGCGCCGCTGGTTCCGGCCATCGAGTGATGGCCTACCAGCAAACTGCCGGTAGCAACCGGGTAGATGCCGCCCTGGCCCGTCCCGACAACCCGGCCGTGGTCACACCCGAAATTTTCGGCATTGGCCGGCCTCAGGGAGCCCGCCGGGCCCGGTTGGGAACCCCTGTCAAGAAGAGTGGCCGCACGACCGGACACACCGAAGGGCGCATCGTTCAGATTGACGTGACCAGCCAGGTGGCGTATGGCCCCGGTCGAGCTACTTTCCACGGCCAATTGATGGCCAGCGGGATGAGCGCGCCCGGCGATTCGGGCTCGGCGGTGCTGGATATGGAAAACTACATCGTCGGTCTGCTCTTCGCCGGGTCCGACGCTGCCACCCTCATCAACCCCATTCAATCCGTTTTGCAGGCTCTGAACGTGGAGGTTGTCACCTGAGTCAAATTGGCAAATCTGCGAATCTGCAAACCAGCACGAAAGAAAAAACGCCGAGCGTAAGTCCGGCGTTTTTTCGAGACAGGAGCGTCACATCAAAGCTACAAGTTGCTGATTTGCCGATTTGAATCAAAAAAGTCTTGTTGGCGATGACCTACTCTCCCAGGGGGTCGCCCCCCAAGTACCATCGGCGCTGGCGGGCTTAACTTCCGGGTTCGGGATGGGACCGGGTGTACCCCCGCCGCTAGAATCACCAACAAGACTTTTTTGCTATTTGCCCATTTGCTATTTGTCAGGTAACACTCTAAAAACTGAATAGAACGCTCGAAGCGAGATAACGCATCACGCGGAAGTGAATTAAGCCCTCGACCATTAGTACGGCTTAGCTCAACGCATTGCTGCGCTTACACACGCCGCCTATCAAACGGGTCGTCTTCCCGTGGTCTTACTCCCTTAACGGGATGGGTGACCTCATCTTGGAGCGAGTTTCCCACTTAGATGCTTTCAGCGGTTATCTCTGCCCGACATAGCTACCCAGCGATGCCCCTGGCGGGACAACTGGCACACTAGCGGTCGGTCCACTCCGGTCCTCTCGTACTAGGAGCAGCTCTCCTCAAGTCACCTACGCCCACAGCGGATAGAGACCGACCTGTCTCACGACGGTCTGAACCCAGCTCGCGTGCCACTTTAATGGGCGAACAGCCCAACCCTTGGGACCTACTCCAGCCCCAGGATGTGACGAGCCGACATCGAGGTGGCGAACCTGGCCGTCGATATGAACTCTTGGGCCAGACTACCCTGTTATCCCCGGGGTAGCTTTTATCCGGTAAGCCACGGCCCTTCCACTCGGTACCGTGGGATCACTAAGCCCGACTTTCGTCTCTGCTCGACTTGTAGGTCTCGCAGTCAAGCTCCCTTATGCCTTTACACTCTATGGCTGGTTTCCATTCAGCCTGAGGGAACCTTTGGGCGCCTCCGTTACCTTTTAGGAGGCGACCGCCCCAGTCAAACTGCCCACCTGGCACTGTCCCGATGCCGGATAACGGTCACCGGTTAGGGCCAAGACTTAACCAGGCTGGTATTTCAAGGGCGACTCCACCGAGGCTGGCGCCCCAGCTTCTCAGTCTCCCAGCTATCCTACACAAGCTAAGCCCTAACTCAATGCCAAGCTGCAGTAAAGCTCCACGGGGTCTTTTTGTCCTGCTGCGGGTAACGCGCATCTTTACGCGTAGTTCAATTTCACCGGGTCCCTCGTTGAGACAGTGCCCCACTCGTTACGCCTTTCGTGCGGGTCGGAACTTACCCGACAAGGAATTTCGCTACCTTAGGACCGTTATAGTTACGGCCGCCGTTCACCGGGGCTTCAG
>JAJRXB010000443.1 GCA_024276515.1 Chloroflexota bacterium | reverse complement strand
TTCGGGTGAACCACCCCTCTTGTTGGTTCTACACAACCGACAAGCTGCGCCAGCTCCGCGACGTGTGGGACAAGCACGGCACTGGGCTGACCAACATGCACGGCGCCACCGGCGAAATCATCCTGCTGGGCGCGCCCACCGACCACCTCCAGCCCTGCTTCGACGACCTGGCCGAAATCGGCTTCGACCTGGGTGGGTCGGGCAGCGACATGCGCACGCCTAGTTGCTGCGTGGGCCCCGGTCGCTGCGAGTACGCTTGCATAGATACGCTGGACCTGCTGTACAGTGTCACCATGGAGTATCAAGACGAACTCCACCGGCCGATGTTCCCTTACAAATCCAAGATCAAGATTTCGGGCTGTCCCAACGACTGCGTGGCGGCCGTCCCCCGCTCCGACATCTCCGTCATCGGCACCTGGCGCGACAACATCCGGGTAGACCCGGACGCCGTGGCCGAGTACGCAACCAACGGCATCGACATCCAGGCCGAAGTGGTGGACCTGTGCCCCACCGGCTGCATGACCTGGGACCCCGAGTCGAAGGCACTGACCATCGACGACAGCGAGTGCAACCGTTGCATGCACTGCATCAACCTGATGCCCAAGGCGCTCCGTCCGGGTCTGGAAAAGGGAGCCACCATTCTGGTGGGAGGCAAGGCCCCCATCGTTCAGGGTGCGCTCCTCTCATGGGTCATCGTTCCCTTTATGAAGATGGAGCCGCCCTACGACGAGTTCAAAGAACTGGTCGAGAAAATCTGGGAGTGGTGGGACGAAAACGGCAAAATGCGCGAGCGACTGGGCGAGTTGATCAATCGCCTGGGCATGCGGGCCTTCCTCAAGGCCGTAGACCTGCCTCCCGTGCCGCAGATGATCAAAGTGCCGCGCGCCAACCCCTACTACTTCTGGGATCCCGAGGAGGTGAAGTGAGATGGCTACCAGAACAGACTTCGGCCCACCCTATTTCCGGGATATGCTCCCGCCAGTCATCGAAAAGAACTACGGTCGGTGGAAATATCACGAGCGACTGAAGCCGGGCTTGTTGAAGCACGTGGCCGAATCCGGCGATGAGCTCTATACCGTGCGGGTTGGCTCGGGGCGACTGGTCAGCACCGACTGGATTCGGGACGTGTGCGAGATCGCCGACAAGTATTGCGACGGCTACCTGCGCTTCACCAGCCGCCACAACGTGGAATTTTTGGTCTCCGACAAAGACAAAGTGGAGCCGCTCATCGAGTATCTCACCCAAAACGGCTATCCCGTGGGGGGCACCGGTCACGCCATCACCAACCCGGTCCACACCCAGGGCTGGATTCACTGCCACACCCCGGCCACCGACGCTTCGGGCATCGTCAAGGCGGTGATGGACGAGCTTTTTGAGTACTTCGTCGACTGGAAGCTGCCCGCCTACTGTCGCATCGCCCTGGCCTGCTGTCTGAACATGTGCGGCGCGGTCCACTGCTCCGACGTCGCCATCCTGGGCATTCACCGCAAGCCGCCGCGCATAGACCACGACCAGGTACGCGCCAAGTGCGAACTTCCCAACGTGATCGCCGCCTGCCCCACCGGCGCCATCCGTCCCGACCCCAAAAACAAGACCCTGAAAGTCATCGAAGAGCGGTGCATGTATTGCGGCAACTGCTACACCATGTGCCCGGGCATGCCGCTGGCCGACCCCATCGGGGATGGCGTGTCTATCTGGGTGGGTGGCAAAATATCCAGTTCGCGCACACCGCCCAAGTTCTCCCGGCTGGTCATTCCCTACCTGCCCAACAACCCACCCCGCTGGCCCGAAGTGACCAGCGCCGTCAAGAACATCGTCGAGACCTGGGCCGGACACGCCCGCAAGCACGAACGAATGGGCGAGTGGATTGAGCGCATCGGTTGGGAGCGATTCTTCGACCTGACCGGTATCCCCTTCGCCGTGCAACTCATTGACGACTTCACCCTGGCGCCCGATACGTATCGGTCTACGCCCACCTTTAAGTGGTAAGGGGGTGAATATAATGGCAGAGGTAACGGAGGAACTCAAAGCCCAAATTGTTGAGTTCTTCAAACAAAAGAACAAGATGATGACCAGCCGGGACGTCGCCAAGGGTCTCAAGCTGGATCATCGAACCGCTAAAAAAGCCCTCACCGAACTGGTGAATGCAGGTACGTTGGAATTCACGTCATTCGGCGGAGCCACCTTCATCAAGCTCCCCGAAGAATAGCGAATGGAGGTGACATATGCCAGTTATCAAGCTGGATGGCATCGAAGTTGAAGTAGACGAAGATGGCTTCATCCAGGAGCCCGACAAATGGAGCGAAGAGCTAGCCATAGCCATCGCCAAAACCGAGGATATACCTGAGTTGACCGAAGACCACTGGAAAGTCATCAATTACCTGCGCGACTACTACCAGGAATTTGGCATCGCGCCGATGATCCGCAAGCTGTGCAAGGACACCGGCTTTAAGCTCAAATACATCTACGAACTCTTCCCCAGCGGCCCGGCCAAGGGGGCGTGCAAGATCGCCGGGCTGCCCAAGCCGACCGGTTGCGTGTGATGGAGTGTTGCTGGGGGCTGGGGGTTGGTAATCGCGCAGGGGCGAGGCATTCCCGACATCGGGTTTGCCAGGCCAGACTCCTTTAACGGACCGAAGGGCCTCACGGCGCAAGGCTTTGGTCGGAATGGGGCGCATTTCAGTTTTATGGTGGATTTTGTGCCAGGGCACAAACGCGGTTGAAACCGCTCCTGCAGGCCTGACGGCCAGGCGTCCACCTCCCGTGGACGCCAGCGCGTCGGCGCAGGCCGACGCCTCGGCCTGGGGCCTTCAGGCGCGACTTTAGTCGCTAT
>JAJRXB010000442.1 GCA_024276515.1 Chloroflexota bacterium | reverse complement strand
TGTGGTGAGCTGACGGGCCAGGCGGGCGCCGATGGCCTCGGCCCGATGGGTCAAGGCTTTTGCGTCCCCCTCGACGATGATCCTTCGATAGTCTTCTGGCGATAGGATTGAACGCTTCTGGTTCATAGATAGACCCCCTTTCAAGAATTGAGTGCCACCCTCATCGGTTCGCGCGTCCGCTTGCTTCCTTGGACACCCGTGACAGATACTCTGCCCAGCGCGCGGCCAGGCCGCTGTAGCGCACCGTGGCCGGCTGCATAATCTGCTTTTGCAGTTCCATCATTCGTGCCTTCACCTCATCGTCTCGGCTGCGTTGAGTCAGGCGCGTCAGGCTGTAGACCTGCATCCAGGCCCAGCGCCCAAAGAACATCTGTGGATTCGGCAGCGACAGTTTCTTATCCGCCGGTCGCCCCCGGTTTTGCCGGCGCACCCGCCGCCGCGCATCCTGGAGACCAGTCTGGTAAATACGACACAGGTTTTGCACTATTTGAAGCACGGCGCGTGGCAATCGTCGTTCTCGCTCGTCCCCACCGATCAGCCATAAGAGATTGTCTTTTTGCTGGCGCACCAGTTCCCAATCCTCCCAGCCGACCACCGTGTCCAGGAAGCACAGGGCGTCTTTGTCGTGACCACCGGCCCGGGTGTGGTGCTTGGCCCGCCCTTCTGCCTCCCCGGCCCGCTCTGCCGCCCGATACAGGGGAAACCTGGCTCCCTCTAAGGTGATCCCCCCCGACAGGCTCAACACTGGATGGCCTCCGGTGAAGGCTTTGAACTCACGTTGGATGGTCTCGGCCAGCGCCGGCAGGTGGTGCCAGGCCCCGACGATGAACAAATCATCACCGCCAGCGTAGATGATGTACAGGTCGTTTTCCGCCTGGTCGCGCACCAGCCGGTTCAGGTAGCCGCCGAAGAAGCGGTCCATCGCCTCGCTCAGCGCGCTCAGTCGAGGCAATGTCAGGTCGGGTATTCCTTCACCGAATACCCGACCCAGCCCGTCCACGTCCATTCGCAGCACTCCCACCCGCTCGATAGCCCCGGCCGTGGCTGCGGCGTGAGCCAGCAGGGTGAAACTGCGGATGTCGCCCTCCTGGGGAATGTCCTTCTCTTCCCATTGCGCCTCGTCGCGCAGATACCGGATGTCATCGTCTGTGGTCTTCGGCGTCACATTCGCCAGCAAGCGGAAACCGTGGGCGCCGGCCCTAAGGAAATCGGTCTGGTTGATGGCGAGTATGGTGACCTTACCCTCCATCTGCCCATCGCTCTCATCCGCCGCCCACTCATCACGGAATTCGTACCAGAAGCCCGTCATTCGCGCCAACAGATTCGTCCAGCCATCTCTGGGATGTGCTTTCCCGGCCAGCATCTCGGGTGTATCCCGGACCAACATCCACAAAGGTTCATGCCGGATGTCATAAGCCAGTCGTCCAAAGCTGTCACACAGATAACAAATGCGGGGTGATTCGGCGCCTTCGGGTATTTCCCCCGTCCGCTCCAGCGGCTTGCTGTTGTGCTCATCCACCTCAATGCGACACACCGCACACGATAATCGGCTGCCTTTACCCTTTGGCTTGAACAACGTAGCCCAGTCATCGGTCAACTCATGGAGAGGTCGGCTCTTGGCCTGGGCCACTTGCCTGCCAAATGCGTCTCGGACCTCCTTAAACCGGCCAGGCGTGAACAGATCACCGGCCTGTACCGATGTGACTTCCGACACCAGGGCCGTGTCGCCTTGCAGGTCTGCCACCAGCCGGGCGTTGACCTGTCGCCGCACGTGCGCCACCACCTCGGTGGCCCTCGCCTCCTCCGGTCCAAGCAGCATAAAATTCCCCCCGGCGTTGTAGATGACGTTGGCCGGGCAGAGGTCCAGGTCGGCCAGGAGGCGACGGACTATCGCGTCGCCCAGCAATTGGATGAAGAAGCTGCGCCCCCGCAGCCCCTTGGCCGCCCCTTTGCTGGTGATGGTGTAGACGAAACTCTGGATGCCGGGGATGTCGCCGCCGATGAGGGTGAACTCATCCGCCGGCCCCTCGGCCCAGGCCACACCCGTGGCCCAGGCCAGCGCGGCCACCCCCTTCCATTGTTCAAAGAGCGAAACGCCGGGCTCCCCGTAGGTACACGGCACCGCCCAGGCGTACTTTTGGTAAAGATGGTAGAAGATCTCGAAGGGGATGTCCGGGTTCGCTTCAAGGGTCTGTTGTAATTCGTGTGTGAATCTCTCCCACAAGCCCGGTCCCGCCCGCTGTGCCCCTGTCTTCGTGGTCGGGAAGAGCACCTCCCGTTCCAAGGCCAGCGGCCGCGCGCTGTAATAGTGTGGCTCTGGCGACCGGCTCTCCTTGATCTCGATGAGCGAGAAGATGCACGTCAGCACCTCTTCCCGCTCTCGCACCTGACCACTGGCGAGCAAAGTCTCATAAGATTCCCAGACGGTCTCGGCTGGGGTCGTCACTTCGGGAATCCGGTCCGCCAGGTCCCTCACTTCTCCCCCGGTTATCTTGGCCAACTTGCGCAGGCCGTAGACAATCACGGCTTGTTTCAGGCCGGTCTGCATTGCTTCACCTCCGTTGGTCGCCATCTCCCCGGTCGTCGGCTCCCAGTTTCAGTGCCACGAAAGGCATTTGATACTTGTTATCGGTCATCAGACCTGTACAGCAAAAGTCAGAAGCAGACAATTCCTTAGCCATACGTACGCCTTTCCTCTATATATACTACAACCCGCTATGCCTGGCGTCAGAACTTTCTCTGATCCTTTTCAGCGGTTTCTCTGATGTCAACGACCTCAAATCGTGCTACAGGGCTTTTCAAAGAATTAACCCAGGTGACAGTCACCTCCGATCTTTTGGCGAGAGGAAGGCACTTGACAACCATTTCTTACCGTTTTTGTCAACGTGTCATGCCGAACAAGGTGACTGTCACCTTGCTCGCGCTAGAAC
>JAJRXB010000441.1 GCA_024276515.1 Chloroflexota bacterium | reverse complement strand
CCCGAACGGGGTACCTGTGCCCCGAACGGGGTACCTGTGCCCCGAACGGGGTACCTGTGCCCCGAACGGGGTAAGCAATCGCCACAATGCATCGTAGGAGATTGCTTCGCATCCTTCGGATGCTCGCAATGACAAATATGACATTGCCAAACTGTATTCACCTCAGCCTTGCGAAGGCTGCCGACAGATGGGTTTCGGCAACCTGCGATGCCAGTTTATGCGGCTGCCTCGGCAAGAATCGGTTCCAGAAACCTTCGCAAGGCTTATCCCACCGGGCATAAGGTGAATAGTTGCGATTCGCCGATTCCCGGCTATTCGACCATGTCCAGGGCAACAATGGCTTCATCAAAGCGGGGATTGGCAGCCAGCGCTTTTTCTATCTCGGCGCGGGCCGCAGAAAGGTCTCCCAAACCCAGGTAGGCCAAACCACGCTGCAAGCGTGCTTCTTCCAGATCACCGGCCTGAGCAATGAGGAGGTCAGTCATACTCAGCACCCGCTGATAATCCCCCACCCGATTCAATGCCTCCAGCGGGCCAAACTGATACCAGAGGAAATGGTCGGGAAAGTCAAAGGTGAAAGCCCGCTCGTATGCCTCCACCGCTGCTGCCGGCTCTCCCAACGCCAGGTATTCATCTCCCAGGTTAAAAAAAGCGTAGCCATCGGCAAAGGTGAGGGTTTCGGCCTGCGCCCGAGCCAGAGCGCGACGATGATTGGTTTCTTCGTCCCAGTCATCGCCCAAGATCGCCGCCACCAATGCTTCTTGCTCTGGCCGATAGACGGGGATGTAGCCTCGATTAAAAGGCCGCCACCATTCGTCGAACTGGGCATAGGAGATGGTGAATTGTGGCCCCAGGTAGGGATCGTTGACGACGAAGTGACCGGCGACCGTATCGTAACCACGCAGCACTCGATAATGTCCCACCAGCACGCCGTCGTAGGGACGGACCAGCCATTGATGGACGATGACGGGCACATTGTTGACCAGCAACCGCTTCATCAGGTCTTCACCACCGTTGACGCGGTAGACAGCCCCCAGACCCAGCGAGCGCAGATAAGCTACCATCTCGTCGGGAGAGACGTTCTTATCCTCCGGATTCCCCTTGACCACGTCCGCCGCGTCGAACTGAGTGACGTCTGCGCCGAAAAAGCTGGCTGCCGCTGCCAGAGAGACAGGGCCGCAATTGTTCAGCTTTTGGTATTCGTGGTTCATAGGAGCCAAAAAGGTCGCCGACGGCAGAGCCGGCTGGGGCACAGGCGTGTTGGTGGAAGTGGGAAGCGGGGTCGGCGAAGGCGTCGCCGAGGGTGACGGACTGGGTGTATGGCTGGCAGTGGGCGTCAGGGTCGGCGACGGGGGTGGCGGGCCGGGCGTGGATGTAACCGGCGGCGGATCAAACAGGTCGCCCCTGGGCGTCACCGCGACCACTGTGGGCACATCCGCCCGCGCCAACGAAGTCGGCGGGCGGTAGAAAAAAGAGGCCCACAACGCAAAGAGGGTCGCGCCCCCTATGCCAATCAGCATCAGCAGCAGACAACTCACCTGCTCTGCGGGGCCAAAATGGGCGTCTCCTATACGCTTTGATTTCATAGAAGACATTATACCTGTCCACCACCTCAATTTCAAATCGGGTGCGTTTCATTTCAGTTGAGACGTGTAGGGGCAGTGCCTTGCCTGCACCTGTCGGCGCGGTACGGTGCGCCTGCCCCAGTTGGCAGATTCACCCAGGTTCTGACAGGGCGACCGCAAGTGCCCCGTACGGGGTACAAGGGTTCGCCCCTACCTTCAACTCATTTGATAGCACTTACGCAGTTACGCTCGAAGCAGGAGCGTTGATGGTGTTTGGGAACGCGAGGGCTTCGCTTCCTCTTCGCCACCAACACTCAACGGGGGGACTGCCAAGTGCCTTCCTCTCGCCAAAAGATCGGAGGTGACTGTCACGCTCTGGAGCTGAGTTGATCAATGTGACAAATAGCGAATCTTGAAGTATCATTGGGGCCGTCTTCCATTGTTGCATGGCATCGAGACCGCAACGATAGGGAGCTACTATTCTCAATACGAGTTCCTATGGTCAATAGCCGTCCTCTTATCTTCATTCACGGACTGATGGGCAGCGGGCAAGGATTCAAAGCGACGCTGCTGCGCCGTTTGTTCCCCGACATCCTCACCCCCGATTTCGACGGCCCGCTGGAAGCGCGTATGGTCCGCCTCACCGACATCCTCTCGGATCAATCGGGCTGGACCATCATCGGCTCCAGCCTGGGTGGGTTGATGGGGACGCTGTTCACCTGCCAGCACCCGCAGCAGGTGAAAAAGCTCATTTTGCTGGCCCCGGCCCTCATCTGGCCCGATTTCGCCGATGCGCTGCCGCCGCCCGTTTCCGTGCCGGTGGTGGTTTACCACGGGCGAGAGGACAACGTCATCCCGCTGGAGCTCGTCCGCCCGCTGGCCGAGCAGCTTTTTCTGAATCTGACCTTTCACGTCGTGGACGACGACCACGGGTTGCACAAGACGGTACAGGCCATTGATTGGTTAGATCTGCTGAGCGACTGATTGGCGAGATTAGCAACCGTTCAGGGAGAAGAGGAGGCAAAGCCCTCACCCGCCCCCGCCTGCACCCCCTCCCTCTCCCAATTTGGGAGAGGGAGAGGGTTGGGGGGAGGGAGAGGGCAAGCCCTCGCGCTCCCAAACATCATCAACGCTCAACGGGGAGACGACCAGCCTTGCGATGATTCGGAAATGCCTTTGGAAAGCAAAATCGCCCCCTATTCAGGGTATATGACCGTCACAAAACCCCTCTCGAAACCTTCGCAAGGCTGCCCCGCTGAACGCTTACCGAGATTATATGAGTTGTGGAGCGAGGCATACCACACCTGCCTGTCCTGGCTGACAGGCCAGGGGGGTGTGGTATGCCTCACTCCTCGATTCGCCAGAGTCCAGTGAGGAAGAACGAAAAAGATGAACAATAGACGAGATCTCAACCGAGGGGTACTCCACAGACTACTGCTTTGGGGCGGGGGACTGGCGCTGACGCTCGGCCTGGTCAGCGCGCCCCCGTCGACACAGGCCACAACGACCCTGCCCGCCGATCACTCCGCCGTCGTTCGCCTGCCCGGGCAGACCACAGAGATAGTCGGCTCAGGCCCAGGTCCCTGGCCGGGCGATGGACCACCTGTCCGGCCGGTGGGAGGACCGGGCGATACAGGGACCATCCGCCCTTCGGACGTCCTCACGCACTACGTTTACCTGCCCCTCATCGCCAAAGCCGAAACCTGCCAGCCCATCCCGGGCGAGAGCTACGGCACACTATCGGTCACCCCCCCGCCCACCGACCGGCCGGCCGAGGAGCACGCCGACCTGAACTTGGCCCTGCGGGGTTACGAGCCGACCAGCGCCTACAAAGGCCTGGTGGACTACAGCGGCGTGGGCGACGCCAACGCCCCCCAGTTGTCCGGCCTCTTCGCCGACCGACGCACCCCCACCTTCAGCACCGTGTATCAGGTGTACGATTGGGACTGGAATTGCAACTGCCGGGGATCGCTGCTCACCAACTGGGACGTCACCCTGGCCGGGCTGGCCGTAACCGAGGGCGAGACCATCCACGTGCCCGACTCTGGCTACACCATCGGCAGCGGCTACGAAGTGCTGGTGCTATATGCCAGCATCGAACGCATCACCCTCAAATACACCCGCGAAGACAATGTAGTACAGGGCTATACACTGCACGTGGAAAACGTCTGCGTGGAGCCCAACCTGCTGGCCCTCTACCAGTCGTGGAACAGCGCCGGGCGGGGTCAGTTGCCGGCCTTGCGCCCTGGTCAGGCCTTTGGCCGCGCCCGTGGGGGCGAGATCGGGGTCGCCATCCGGGACAACGGCTCTTTTATGGACCCCCGCTCGCGCAAAGATTGGTGGCGGTGACGTCGCCCCCGAAGACTTTGGTGGTGGTTAAACTGTAAGTGACGGGGGATGTCATTGCGAGCGAAGCGACGCAATCTCCGGCCTGCAATGTGGGGATTGCTTCGTCCGTTTCACTCCCTCGCAATGACGTATCACTTACTTTTCTACCACTACCAAGACTTTTTGGGGGGTAGGGCAATCGCATCTAAATTCGAGTTTGGCCTCAAACCGTCATTCTGCCCGCACCTGCGATGGGGCAGGTGAGCGACGAGGGGGGAATCGCCCCGGAATAGGGATTCCGGGGCTACGAGATGGGGCGATG
>JAJRXB010000440.1 GCA_024276515.1 Chloroflexota bacterium | reverse complement strand
ATGCTCATCGCCCCATCTCGTAGCCCCGGAATCCCTATTCCGGGGCGATTCCCCCCTCGTCGCTCACCTGCCCCATCGCAGGTGCGGGCAGAATGACGGTTTGGGGCCAAACTCGAATTTAGATGCGATTGCCCTACCCACACACCCAATTAGTTTGACACAAACTCAGGTTTCATATATACTGGCTTTGTCATCGACTGGCCTGCCAGCGGTGAACGACTGTCACCTTGAGCAGATTATCGTTGAAAAACAGTCGCTTGGATCGCAGCGCGACCGAGACGGCAGCAAAAAATGTCCTCTGTCGGCAGGGTTTGCGCTCTGCCGCTCTTTGTCTGTCCTCACAGGCGCTCCGATCCCCACTTAAATTTGGGCACACTCCATCGAGAGGTGCTACTTACGAAAGGGGGAATCACTATGACCATCCTCAAACGCACAATTGCCAAACCGATTTCGTCGCTTAGCACGCACGACCTGGCTGTGGGGGGCGTTTTCGGCGCCCTGGCCATCGTGCTGGCCTTTACCCCGGTGGGATTGATCCCTGTGCCCAATCCCACCGGGTCGGCTACCAGCCTGCACTTGCCGGCCATCGTGGCAGGAATCGTCGCCGGGCCCCTGGTCGGTGGACTGGTGGGGCTGGTGCTGGCCGTCTCCACATGGTATCTGTATGGCCCTACTTTCTTGACCTTCGCCGACGGGAACCTGCTGGTCGCCTTGCTGGCGGCCTTTTTGCCCCGTCTTTTGATCGGCGTGCTGGCCTACTATGCCTATCGCCCTCTGCGACGCTGGCCGGCGGTGGCGGCTGGAGTCGCTGGCGTGGTCGGCACGTTGACCAACAGCATCGGCGTGCTGGGGATCCTCATCTGGCTGGGGACGTTGCCCGTCGTTTTGCTGGTGCCCGTCTTTTCAATGAACGTCCCCATCGAGATTGCCCTGGCCCTGGTAGTCACTATCCCCGCCGTCGCCGCTTTGCGCACCATCGGCAGGGACCGTATCGCCGCAGCACGAAATTAGAATTCCTGTGGCCCCTTTCATCCAGACCAAAGGGTTGACCTATGCCTACCCCCTGGAGAGCAGTGGGCAGATCGTCGCTCTGCAAGGCGTTGATGTGACCATTGAGCGAGGGGAGTATGTGGCCCTCATTGGGGCCAACGGGTCGGGGAAGTCCACCCTCGTTCGGCACTTCAACGCCTTGCTCCTCCCCACGGCGGGGCAGGTGTGGGTAGATGGATTGTCAACCTCGCAGCCCGAGCTTCGGTGGAAGGTGCGGCAGCGGGTGGGGATGGTCTTTCAAAACCCCGATAACCAACTGGTGGCCAACACCGTGGAAGAGGACATAGCCTTCGGCCCTGAAAATCGAGGGCTGCCTCCCGCCCAGATTCGCGCGCGAGTAGACGAGGCGCTCCAGCTCGTTGGTTTGGTAGACTATCGCACCCATCCCCCGCAGATGCTTTCTGGCGGGCAAAAGCAGCATGTGGCTATTGCTGGCGTTTTGGCCACACGCCCTTCGTGCATCATCTTCGACGAGCCGACTTCGATGCTCGATCCACCGAGTCGACAGGCGATGCTAGACACCATCCGGCGGCTCAACGTCGAAGAAGGAATCACGGTGATCCTCATCACCCAGTCGATGGACGAAGCTGCCCTGGCCCACCGAGTGTTGGTGATGCATCATGGCCGGATCGTGATGGATGGGTCGCCGTCTGCGATTTTCGCACACCATGAGCGGTTGCAGGCTCTGGGCCTGGAGTTACCCTTCCCTATCCAGATGGCCCGACACCTTAAGCGGGGTGGTATGTCCCTTCCCTCTACCTGCCTCACGCTAGAAGCGTTGGTGAACGCCCTGTGCTGATCGAAGCGGAGAACCTGAACCACACCTACGCTCTCGGTACGCCTCTGGCCCAGGTGGCCCTGCGCGATGTGAATCTACAGATTGGCCCAGGTGAGCGGGTGGGGATTTTGGGAGCAAGCGGATCGGGCAAGACCACCCTGGTGCAACATCTGGCCGGATTATTGCAGCCAACAGAGGGAAGGGTGTTGCTGGATGGCATAGTCGCCCACCGGCGCACCCCTGCCGCTCTCGCTCAACGTCGGCGAATTGGGATAGCTTTTCAAAACCCCGAAGACCAAATCTTTGAGCAGACGGTGTTCCGCGAGGTGGCCTTTGGCCCGCGCAATCTGGGGTTGAGCCAGGCTGAAGTAGCCACTCGTGTCGCGTGGGCGTTAGAGCTGGTGGGGCTGAATCCCACCCTGATGGGTGGGCGAATTCCCTTCGCCTTGAGCGGCGGCGAGATGCGTCGGGTGGCGCTGGCCGGCATCCTGGCGATGCGTCCCCATGTGCTGATTCTGGACGAGCCTACCGCCGGACTGGACCCGCGCGGTCGGCAAGAGTTGCTCAGAAGGGTGAAACGCTGGCACCAAGAGATGGGGCTTACCCTGATTGTGGTTTCGCATAACCTGGATGAACTGGCTCGCCTGGTGGAACGGGTCGTGCTGCTGAAAGCAGGTCGAGTGGTGGCCGATGGCCCTGCCCGCCGAGTGCTGAGCGACGCCGCTCTGCTCCGTTCTGCGGGATTGGATGTGCCGCACTCGGTGGCTCTGCTGCACGCCTTGCGCGCAGCCGGCTGGCCGGTGCGCACCGACCAATTACTGCCCGAAGAGGCCGCCGCCGAAATCCTTCGAGTGCGCCGTGCGATGGAGGAGATACGGTGAACCTGCTACTCCCCGGTATGTATATGGCTGCCGATTCGCCTCTGCATCGCCTGGACCCGCGAGTGAAGATGGGAGCATCGTTGCTATTGATGGCTCTTCCCTTTGCTGCTCAAAGCCCGCTCAGTCAGGTGCTTTTGGTTGGACTTGTGATTGCCGTCGCCCGGCTCTCACGCGCGCCTCTGCTGGCTTTGCTCCGCACATTGCGCACCGTCTTTTGGATTGGCTTTTTTATGTTCTTCTTCTTCCTCTTCACCACACCAGGGGAAGTATTAGTTAACATCCAGGGTATCACCTTGACCTGGCAGGGATTGCTGGCCGGAGCCACACAAATCTACCGACTCTGCCTGTTAGTGATTATCACAGCCTTGCTCACCTTTACCACCTCGTCCATCCAGTTGGCCCACGGCCTGGAATCGGTGTTGGGACCTTTGAAGCGACTTCGCCTGCCCGTGGCAGAGTTGGTGATGGTACTCACCATCGCCTTGCGTTTTGTGCCCACCGTCTTTGATGAAATCGAAAAGCTTGTTAAGGCGCAGCGGGCGCGAGGAGCCGACTTTCGCTCTGGCAACCCCTGGCGGCGTATGAGAGGATGGATTGCCGTCTTCGTTCCTCTTTTCGTTTCTGCCTTTCGCCGCGCCGAGGAATTGGCCATCGCTATGGAGGCGCGAGGGTTCCGTGGTGCTCAGCATCGCACCCGACTGTACCAGTTGAGTCTGACTCGCGCCGATTGGCTAGCAATCTTGATCGTTTTAGCCGTCAGCCTCATTGCCCTGCTGGTGGAGCAAAGAGGCTCGCTACTCTAGCTTCCGAGACCGAGGGTTGGGCTAGACTATAAGTGACAGCTGTCTGGCTTTGATCATATCTACGGACCAAGAACAAGGGGTGACAAATGCTTCTGTGCATTGACCTGGGCAACACCAACATCACCTTTGGCCTGTACGACGGCGACGACCTGCACTGTCACTGGCGCATCAAAACCGATCACCACAAAATGCCCGATGAGTACGGCCTGCTGCTCCTCCACCTCCTCGCCCACGCCGGGCACCGTCCGCAGGACGCGAACGGCATCTGCATGTGCAGCGTCGTCCCGCCTCTGACCGGCATCTTTGAGCAAATGTGTACTGCGTATTTTGAGCAAGAGCCGCTCATTGTAGACGCGGGGGTGAAGACCGGCGTGAAGATTCGCTACGACAACCCGCGCGAAGTGGGCGCCGACCGGGTGGTAGACGCCGCCGCCGTCTACCGACTGTATGGCGGCCCCGCCTGCGTGGTAGATTTCGGCACCGCCACCACCTTCGACGCCATCTCCCGCGAAGGGGATTACCTGGGCGGGGCCATCGCGCCGGGCATCGGCATCGCCGCCGAAGCCCTCTTCAGCAAGGCGGCCAAACTGCCCCGCATTGACCTGGTGCGCCCACCCCGGGCTATCGGCAGCAACACCGTCCATTCCATGCAATCGGGGCTGCTCTTCGGCTACGTGGGGCTGGTGGAGGGAATGGTCGCCCGTTTCCGGGCAGAGCTGGGAGACGACATGCGCGTCATCGGCACCGGCGGCCTGGCCGAGACCATCGCTCGCGAGACAGACGTGATCCAGGCAGTAGACCCCTGGCTCACTCTCAAGGGGTTGCGGATTATATGGGAGTTGAACCGGTAAAACGTGAAACGTGTTACGGTTGCGTGTCACAGACTTCGTAATACGCAACACGGAACACGCAGCACCAACACGCAGCATGCAGCACGTGGAGCATCCAATGAATATTCGTGTTCTGCACAACAAGCGCATCGTTCTCGGTGTCACCGGCGGCGTGGCGGCCTACAAAGCCGCTTTCCTGGCCAGCCGGCTGACCCAGGCCGGCGCCATAGTGGACGTGGTGATGACCGAAGCAGCGACCCGCTTCGTCGCGCCGCTGACCTTCCAGGCGGTCACCCGGCGAGCCGTCCACACCGACATCTTTGCCCTGTCGCCGGATTCGGAGCCAGACGCCCGCGCCGGCGAGCTTCAAATCCCTCACATCACGCTGGCCAAATCCGCCAACCTGCTGCTCATCGCCCCGGCCACCGGCAACACCCTGGCCAAGCTGGCCCACGGTCTGGCCGACAACCTGCTGACCGCCATCGCCCTGGCCACGTCGGCGCCGCTCCTCATCGCCCCGGCGATGGAAAGCGAGATGTGGGCGCACCCCGCCACCCAGGCCAACGTCGCCACACTGGTGGAGCGGGGCGCAACGCTGGTGGGACCGGCCGCCGGCCACCTGGCCTCTGGCGCCGAGGGGGTGGGGCGCATGAGCGAACCGGAGGAAATCCTGGAGATGGCCCGCGTGGTGCTGGGCCAAAAGGGCGATTTGGCGGGGCGGCGGATGGTCGTCTCAGCCGGGGGGACGCGCGAGGCCATCGACCCGGTCCGCTTTATCAGCAACCGGTCCAGCGGCAAGATGGGTTTTGCCCTGGCTCTGGCCGCCCGCGACCGGGGAGCACACGTCACCCTGGTGACCGCCCCCACCGCTCTGCCCAACCCGGTGGGCGTGGACACGGTGCAGGTTGAGTCGGCGGCTGAGATGCGCGACGCGATACTGTCGGCCAGCGACGGCGCCGACGCGCTGGTGATGGCCGCGGCCGTCGCCGACTACCGTCCGGGCGAGGTAGCCGAGCAAAAAATCAAGAAGACCGACGGCGCGCTGACGCTTCGACTCACCCACACCCCCGACATCCTGGCCGAAGTCGCCCGGCTGCGTGAGTTGGGACGAGGCCCCAAGGTGACGGTTGGGTTTGCCGCCGAGACGGAAGACCTGCTGACCAACGCCCGCGAAAAGTTGCAGTACAAACGGCTGGACCTGATCGCTGCCAACGACGTGAGCGCCGCCGACGCCGGCTTCGCGGTGGACACCAATCGAGTAACCCTGCTATCCGCCGACGGCACCGCGGAGGCCCTGCCGCTGATGTCCAAAGAAGAGGTGGCCCACACAATCTGGGACCGGGTGAGCTCGCTCATTCAGGAATAAAGTCAACTCCATATGTAAGCGTTCACCCCCTCCACCTCGTAGGGGGAGGGTTGGGGTGGGAGTGGAGGGGACGCCGGAGAAACGCACTACATCCGGGGCGGAATCTATCTTCGGGCGAGATTCCACCCTCCCCCGGCCCCTCCCTGGCAGGGAGGGGTGAACGCTTACCTCCATATCACCCTCTATCAGCCCGAAGAACTCCCTCGCACTCTTCACGTCGAAGCCTGTCGCGCCCAGCCGACCACCTGGTCTACCAGTTGGTCCCGATTTTGGTGGGTAACACGCAACAGGGTTACATCGGACCGGGCCTTCAGCCCCTCGATGAAACGGTCGCCGCGCAGAGCGATGGTCGCCAGCACAGCCCGGTCCGACTCCAGCGCCGCGACGACCTGCCTCCGAAACCGAGACGAGAAACATTCCATTTTGCCGATTTCGTCAATGACGATGAGCGGCGCGACGACCTGCGCCGGGTCTATCGCGGGCAAGGCCAGCGATTCGAAGGCGGGTAAGTCCACCCGGTAGCGACCAACGCGGTAGGGGCTGCGGACGTCCACGTGGGCCAGCACACACGTCTCGCCGGCCAGCGTCTCCACGGCAAAGCCCACCCGACGCCCGCCCTGGCGCAGTTCGCGGGTGACAAAGCCTTCGGCCGTCCCCGGTGGCAGGTCGGCCAGGGCACGGAGAACGAGAGTGGTCTTGCCCACGCGGGGTGGGCCGGTCAGCAGCAAATTGCCCTTCATAGCCAGCGTATCATATCATCGGCCCGGCGGAGCGTCAAACGTGCAACGGAGGCGAACACTCCGGTTCGCCCCTACGGTTGAATGCACCCATTTCAAATTGACTTCTGTCGGCTGTCATCCTATACTGATTACAGGTCAATTTGGGTAGGATAGGAATGGCGTCTGTCGGACAGGTGGTGCGGGAGAGAGTGAACTATGTCTGAGCGATGGCATTTTAGAGAAGGCTGGGGGATACTCTTCCTGACCCTGGGCATCGTCATGGTCATCAGCCTGGCCGTTGCCGGCGCAGGCTGGACCGGGGGGCTAGAGCTGATCCCCCTCGCCAGTCTGGGCGCATTCGTCGTTGGGCTAATGATCGCTAAAAGCCTGTTGCCCAGCCTGGTGGGGCATCTGTTCAGCCTGATCATCGGCTTTGCCTGGTCGTTTCGCCTGGTCACGAGCCTGTTCCCCACCTCCGCCACGTGGACACAACGGTGGGCCTCGCTGTGGTGGTATCTCTATCAGTGGTTCCAAAAACTCCTCAGCGGCGGCATCAACTACAACAATATGGTATTCGTGCTGCAAATGGCCTTCGTCGGCTGGGGGATCACCTATCTGACCGTGTGGTTTATTTTCCGAGAGCGAAAGGTGTGGCACGCCATCGTCCCCGGCGGCGTGCTGCTGCTGGTCAACCTGTATTACGCCCCCGAAAACCTCACGACTTACTTCGCGGTTTACCTGATCCTGGCGCTGCTGCTCGTCATTCGCTTCAACGTGTTTGCCCAGGAACAGGTGTGGCGACGGGAACAGGTTCACTTCAACGCCGACGAGATCGGCTTTGACTTTTTGCGCGCCGGGACGATCTTCACCCTGCTGATCCTCGTGCTGGCCTGGACCACACCGGGGGCGATTGTGGCCGAAGAAGCAAACGGCATCTTCGACGCCCTTCGAGGCCCGTGGTACGACTTGCAAACGGAGTGGAGTCGCCTTTTCGCCGCGCTCAACTACAAACCATCGGCCAGCGTTGACTTTTACGGCAGGACTCTACCCCTGGGCGGGCCGCGCCAACTGGCAGACATTCCGATACTGGAGATAGATGCCCCCCCCATCGCACGCTATTGGCGTGCGGTCGTCTTCGACAAGTTCACCGGCCGGCGTTGGGAGAACACCGACGACCAATTTGTCCCTTTCGGCGGCGACA
Source organism: Chloroflexota bacterium (assembly GCA_024276515.1). GTDB lineage: Bacteria > Chloroflexota > Anaerolineae > 4572-78 > NAK82 > JAJRXB01. The sequence continues at coordinate 1,002 of JAJRXB010000440.1, read as the reverse complement.
ACGAGCCGCTGCCCATCGTCGTCTACCAGGCCCGCCGGGCCATCACCCACACCGTCACGGTGCTGGGACCGGGCATGTCGTCGCTGGTGACGGCCCCCCAGCCGGCCTGGGTCAGCCGGTCGGCCCGGGCCAACCTGAGCTACGCGAGCGCCGTCGGCAGCGGAGCCGGTGGCGCGCAGGACGAGATGGCCGGCGAGTCGTGGGTCGAGACCATCTCCTTTATGCGCAGCCGTATCCCCCTCGATCCCGGCGACCGCTACGTGGCCACCTCCCTGCTGACGCGCGCCTCGGTGCACGAGTTGCAGAAGGCCGGAGTCAACTACCCGGCCTGGGTCACCGACCGCTATCTGCAACTGCCCGACACGGTGTCTGATCGGGTGAAGCAACTGGCCGAGGAGATCGCCGCTCCCTACGACACCCCCTACGACAAAGCGGCCGCCATCGAGGGCTTTTTGCGCCAGGAAATCGCCTACAACGAAAAGATCAACGCCCCACCCCCCGACCGTGACCCGGTAGATTACGTCCTGTTCGACTTGAAACAAGGCTACTGCGATTACTACGCCACCTCAATGGTGGTGATGCTCCGTTCCCTGGGCATCCCCTCGCGCATTGCTTCTGGCTATGCCCAGGGGCGCTACGACGAGGAGAGACAGGCCTACATCGTGTTGCAGCAAGACGCCCACACCTGGGTGGAGGTGTTCTTCCCCAACTACGGGTGGATCGAATTTGAACCGACGGCCGCTCAACCGGCCATCGTCCGCCCAATCGATCCGCCGGAGGACGACTCGGCCATAAGCGACAACGACACCCCAGAACGAGACAATCAACGGGACCAGCCGGAAGACCTGCCAGGTGAAGCTTTGTCCCCGGAGGAGGGGGCAGGCCCCACCACCCTGTGGGAGAGCCTGAGTCTGAACAAGCCTGCCTCCTGGATTTGGGGCGGACTGACGTTGCTGGCAATTGCAGGTGGCGCCGGTTGGTTGGTGCGGAGTCGAAGGGCGT
>JAJRXB010000024.1 GCA_024276515.1 Chloroflexota bacterium | reverse complement strand
TATCGTGGGGGGCTGGGACGATGGCGATGCCGTGTGTGTGCTGAAGCAGGCGACCCCGGCGAAGGCGGAACCTTCACGCCCTTGGCGGGGACGATACTGGACGGCATGCGCATCGACGGGCGCCCCTTGCGGTCAATCATAGGGATGGTGAGTATGCCCTGGACCTGGACGGGGATGGCAAGTGCGAAGTCCACTGCAACACCGTCGAGGTGTACCTGGTCTTGGCTGCGCCAGATGGTGCGCACCTATCGCGGCGTGTCCAAGGTCTACCTGCCGCTCCATGTCGCCCAATTCGAGTTCCTGTACAATCGGCGGCATCAGAACCATTGGAATCGCACCTTGGACGTGCTTCAGGTGCTCCTCCAGGGGGATGCTGATAGAGCGGCGGACCTGTTGTGGCGGGTCAAGACCGCCGACTTCGCGGAGGTTTGCCCTGTGGCCGGTTAAACCGACCTCGTTTTTGGTCATCCGTTTGTCTCATTCAGTTTCGCATGGCGCGAAACCAAGTTCTCCGTGCCTGTTGGACACTTGCGCATTTACACGATGCTGGACATAAGCGTTGGCGAATAGGAACCCCCTCTATTCGGGTGAAATCTGCGCCTCGATTGCACTTCGGAATAGAAGTAGCCTCTATTCGGGCGAAAATATGGTTATCAGCGGATAGGTAACGAATGAGCAGATGTTTCTCCAAAGTTATGAGCGAATCATAAATAAGGAATGATGAAGGCAAACAGACTATAAGCCGACAGCGCCGCCAGCCCGGCGAAGGGCGTAGCCACCACCCAACCGTCGAGACGAGCCGGCAGCCGACGACGCGTCAGCAGAGCAATCGTCGCTCCGCCGGCGATGAGCAGTCCCCACTTGTCCAGGTCGCCGCCCAGCGCGCTGCCAACTCCAATCATCACCGCAGCGACGCCGCACACGCTCGCCCCCACCCAGGCCCACCGCCTGGACAGAATCTCTCGTAGTCCCAGCGCGGCGAACAGCCCGCCGGGCACCAACGCCGGGAAGAGGTATCGCCCCTGAAATTGCACGAACGAGACGTTGTAATAAAGGTAGATGAGCCCGGTGAAAATCAGCCAAAGCCCGACCAGTATCACCTCTGGTGCATTCAATTTGCAGACGCGAATAAGTTCGTCCAGGACAGGCCGACCGAGCCAGGACTGAGGGGAGAGTCGCGCCCCGGCCATCTCCTTTGCCGGGAGAGAGGGTGAAATCGTCGCGAAAATGCGATTCCAGGCGGCCAGGGCAACTCCCATTACCATCAGCGCCGACAACAACCCTAACGCCAGGTAAACCCGCCGGTCCATTGGCACGGCCATCCAGCCAAACTGTCCCCAAAAGCTGTGAAACGTGGTGGTGACAAAGTCTCTCAAATACGTCGGCCAGCCCACATCGGCCAGGTAGTCGGCGGTGCGGAGCTGCCCGACGACGACCGCATCGTGGTTGCGTGTGCCGAGCAAGTCGGGCCAGCCGTAGATGGTGACGTTGCGGATGTACCAGGGAACGGCCAGCAGCAACGCCGGCCCAAAGAGGGCCAGCGCCCGCCGGGCCAGGATCGCCGGCCGGCGATCCTGACGCAGCACCAGGGCAATCAGCGCCAGTGGAACCGCCACGTAAACCGTCGCCTTGGTCACCAGCCCCAGCCCCAACAACAGGCCACTGACGGTCAGGTAGCGGTAGGGGCGCGCCGCCGGTTCGTCCCCACGGGTGAATCGCATCAAACGCAGCATCACCACGGCCAGGGACAATTCGGCCAGCGCGTCGTTGTTGACCGAGGCCATCATCGTCAGGTGCATCGGCACAAAGGCAACGAAGGCAGCCGTCCCCAGGGCCAGCCCCCGGTCGCCGGGCCAAATGGTCAGCGCGATGGCGTAGGCCGTCACCACCACCCCCGCCCCCAGCAGCACCGAAAACAACCGCAAGGGTATCAACGCGCCACCCCACAGCCGGTAGATGGGAGTCGCCAGGACGTAATACCAAGGAGGTTGCCAAAACTCGTAGCGGATAGGGTCCACCGACATATCCGGTGGGAACCGGGTGTGCTTGATTCGTTCCAGGTAGGCGTGGGGATAATCGCCAGGGCGCAGCACGGGAAAGCTTCCGTTTTCGGCCAGGTATCGCACGTAGTTGTAGTGCGCCGGTTCGTCGGGGGCCTGCCAGGCCGGGGTGTACACGGCGTAAAGCCCGCCGACGAGGAGGTAAAGGGTGAGAACGAGGATGAGGTTAACGCTAAAGGGAAGACGATCAGAGCAGCGCATTGGCATAAGCAAGGAGTCCGCAATCCAAAATCGTCAGACCAGCGTGTCGGCGTAAGCAAAGAGGGCCGGCGTGCCGCCGGTGTGCCGGAAGAGCACCGTTTCGTTTGAGCCGACGACGCCGCGTCGGATCATGTCGATCAGACCACCCATCGCCCGCCCGGTGTAGACCGGGTCGAGGAGCAGCCCTTCGAGACGGGCGGCCAGGCGGATGGCCTCGCGCTCCAGCTCGCCGACCACGCCGTAGCCGCCCCCCAGGTAATCCTGATTGACGACGAAGTCATCGGGGGCGAAGCTTGCATCCAGGCCGACGCGAGCGGCGGTGGCGTTGGCCAGACGAGCCAGGTGAACCGGGTAAGGCTCGTCGCCGGCCTCTCCCTTGTCTATGGCGATCCCAACGATCTGGCCGCCAAAGCCAGCCGCCCGGGCGCCGACCACCAACCCGGCCTGCGTCCCCCCCGAACTGGAGGCGACGACGATGCGATCCACCCGCAATCGTTGGGCCGACAGTTGCTCGCTCAATTCTCTCATGGCGGTCACGTAGCCGGTGGCGCCGACGGCGTTGGAGCCGCCGTAGGGGATGAGGTACGGCTGGCGACCGGCTGCTCGCAATTCGTCGGCGATCTCTGCCAATTGCTCACCGCGCCGGTGGGGGCCGGTCCAGTAGATTTGAGCGCCCAACAGTTGATCCAGCAGCAGGTTGCCGCCGGGCGACGGGGGAGGGTCACCGCCCAGCACCAACGCGCAGGCCAGTCCCACCCGGGCCGCGGCCGCCGCCGTCTGCCGGCAATGGTTGCTCTGGGCAGCGCCGGCGGTGACGACCGTGTCGGCCCCCTGGGCCAGCGCCTCGGCAACCAGAAACTCCAGCTTGCGAGTTTTGTTGCCGCCCATCGCCAGGCCGGTCTGATCGTCTCGTTTCACCAGCAGGCGTGGACCGCCCAGCTCCCGGCTCAGACGGGGCAATTCTTCGACAGGCGTGGGTAGATGTGCCAACGAAACGCGGGGGAGTTTGTTCAGGTCCATACTTCCGCTACCAGTCTTTAATCTCCTTCGTAAGGTCCCACAATGACCAGGGCGTAATGCTCCGGGTCGAGATACTTTTGCGCGGCTGCCTGGATTTGTTCTTTGGTGACAGAGCGAATCAATTCTGGATAGCGGATGATGTAGTCGTCGCCCAGTTGGTAGAGGTCCATGTCGAGCAAAGTTCCGGCGATGCCTTCGTTCGTTTCCAGGCGCAGGGGAAGGACGCCGGTCAGGTAATCCTGGCCGTCTTCCAGTTCCTGGTCGGTGACCGGCTCGTCGCGCAGACGGGCGATTTCGACCAGGATGCTCTCAATCGCCCGGTCCACGTTGGCCGGGTTGACGCCAGCGTAAACGCTCCACGGGCCGCGACCCAGCCCGCCCTCCAGGCTGGAATAGGAGTAATAGGCCAGTCCTTGCTTGTCGCGCACGTTTTCGCCCAGCCGCCCCATCAGCCCCAGGTGTCCCAGGATCAGGTCGCCCAGCCGCGCCGCGTAATAATCTTCGGCGGTGCGGGCCGGGCCGATGGTGCCCAAAGCGATGTCGGCCTGGGTTTTGTTGGTCATCGTGCGCACGTAACGTCGTCGCTCGGTCAACGGCCGGACCTCTGGAATCTTGAAGGGGGGTGGAGCGCCGGCCGGTTGCACCGTCCCGCCTGCGCCTGGACAGGCACGGGACCAGCCGCCTAGAGCCTGCTCCAACGCATCGCGCACGGCTTCGGCCTCCACGTCGCCCACCACTACGATGGCCGCTCCTTCCGGACGATAGTACGTTTGATAGAATCGCACCAGGTCGTCCCGTTTGATGCCAGGCACACTTTCCAGCGTGCCGTCGCCCGGCCGTCCGTAGGGATGCTCTTTGGTGTAGAGCAACTGCCGAAACTCGCGGTGGGCCAGCCCCCGGGTGTCGTTCTCCAGCTCTTTGAGGCTGGTGATGATTTGGCCGCGCACTTTATCCACCTCTTTTGGGGGAAAGGCAGGATTGAGGAGCACGTCGGACAGCACGTCCACCAGCAGGCCAAAATCCTCGGCCAGCGACTTGCCGCCGAAGCCGGTCAGATGCCGTCCGCCACTGACGAAGACGTTGGCGCCGACCGACTCGGTGATCTCGTTGATCTCCTGAAAGGTGCGGGTGGTGGTGCCGCGCCGGACGGCCGAGGCGGTGAACCGGGCCAGGCCCGCCTGCTCGGTCGGGTCGTTGATGGCACCGGCCCACAGATGGCCGCGCACGACGACGCTGGGGCTGGTGTGATTCTCTTGCACAATCAACTTGATTCCATTCGACAGGGTGAATCGCCGGATGGTGTGTGGGCCGATGGGGGCGGTGAGGTCCCCGCCGGGGGTTGAACCCTGTTCACTCATCATAATTACGCCTTTTCATCCCCTCTTAGGTGACAGTCACTTTCAGAAGTGACTGTCACCTGATTTAAATTTCTCGTTATGACATACTCCTTGTCTTTTTCACAAACTGCCTACCGCGGTGCGCTGGTCATCTCGGTGGGCACGAACCAACCAACGGTGCGATTCGTCTCGACGAGATACGTCTGGGCCACGCGCTGCACGTCGGCGGCGGTGACGATGGACAGGTCGTCGAGGAAGCTGTGAAAACGGGTGTAGCTGTCCACCATTTCCATCAGGCCCAGCCATAGAGCCTGGTTGGTGACGCTCTCCAGGGCGTAGGCAAATTGCGCCCTGGCCTGCTTCTGGGCCTTGGCCAACTCTTCTTCGCTGACCGGTTCGTCCTGGATGCGCTTGACCTCATCCCACAAGGCCCGTTCCACCTCTTCCAGCGAGCGGCCCTCGCGGACTGTGGCGTAAAAATGGAAGAGACCGGGGTCGATGCTGGGCGTGTAACCGCAGCCGGCGCGAGTGGCCAATTCGGTTTCGACCAACGCTTTGTAAAGCCGGGCGCTGCGGTGGGTGGGGGTGGAACCGCCACCGAAGGTCATCGGGCTGGCGCCGGCCAACACGGCGTCGAGCACCATTAGCGGGAAGTTGTCCGGGTGACGGGCATCGGGGACGTGGAAGGCTGCCTGAAGGTATTGCGCCGTCCCCGGCTGGCGCACCACCACACGCCGCTCGCCGGTCTGCGCCGGCTCGATAGCCAGCACCGGGGGCGGAGGCGACCCGGCCGGGATGGGCGCGAACAGCTCTTCGACGCGAGCGCGAACGGCCTCGACGTCTATGTCGCCGACGATGACCAACACCGCGTTGTGCGGTCCGTAGTAAGTTTTGTAATGAGTCCACAAATCTTCGCGGGTGATCTGGCGCAAGTCCTCTTTCCAGCCGATGACCTGATGCCCGTAGGGATGCGCGCGAAAAGCAAGCGACATCAGCTCCTCGCGCAGCAAAAAGTTAGGGGAATTCTCGCTTCCCTCTCGCTCGGAGATGATGACCGTTCGCTCAGATTCAACCTCTTCCGGGTCGAAGACCGAGTTGGCCATGCGGTCGGCCTCGATGCGCAAGCCCAGGTCCAGGCGGTCGGCGGGGAGCGTCTCGAAGTAGGCGGTATAATCAAAGGAGGTGAAGCCGTTGAGCATCCCGCCGTTTTTGTTCACCAGCCGCATAATGCTCCCTTTGGGGAAAGCAGCGGTTCCCTTGAACATCATATGCTCGACCCAGTGCGAGATGCCCGTTTTGCCGGGCAGTTCGTTGCGCGACCCAACCCGATACCATATCCAATTGCTGGCGACCGGCGCGCTGCGCACCGGCTTGAGCAACACTTTGAGTCCATTCTCCAGTTGGAATTCCAGAACGTTGTTATCTGTCAACACTAACCTCCCGCTGGGTGGGGGCAGGGCCGTGTGTCTGCCCTGGGTTGGGTGAATACGATTGAACATCGGTAGCAAAATAGTATACCCGACTTGTTGAAAGAAGTCCAACAAAACAACGCAGATTGACACGAGTCTTTTTCGGTGCTATTCTTTTTGGTGCTATGTTTTCATCCACCCCCTCCCCTTCGTAGGGGGAGGGCTGGGGTGGGGGTGAAACTACCTGCATCCAAGACGGAAACTCTCTCCGGGCGAGATTCCACCCTCCCCTGGCCCCTCCCTGTCAGGGAGGGGTGAACGCTTACCTCCCATCTACCCAATCTGATTTATAACAATGAAGCCCTTAAATCGCATTCAGAACAAATTGCTCATTGCCTTTCTGGTGATCGTTTTGCTACCCCTGGTGAGCACGGGCTTGTATGGTAATTGGATTACCAGCCAGCTTCTTCAGGATAACGCCCTCAACAACGCCAGAAATCGAACCTGGCAGCACGCAAGCCAGATCAGTGCCTTCCTGAACAACGCCAAAGAAGACGTGCTCTTTTTAAGCGAGTTGGGCTCATTGCAGTCGTTGGTAGAAGCCTGCGCCAACGATGACACAGCGGAGATAGCTCGCTGGCGGCAACAGGTTCAGAGCGACTTTATGGCCTTCTCCAAACGCCGGAGAATTTATTATCAGATCCGCTACCTGACAGAGGATGGGCAGGAGTTCGTTCGCATCGACTCTGATGGCACAGCTCCTCGTCCCATCCCGGAGAACGCACTTCAGGATAAGGCGCACCGTTATTATTTTCAGGAGACCATGCAACTTGCCAAAGGGCAGGTTTTCGTCTCGCCTCTGGATCTGAACCGGGAGCACGGTGAGATCGAAAGGCCCTACAAGCCGGTCATCCGCTACGCCACGCCCGTCTTCGACGCTCGGGGGACGGTACGGGGCATCGTCATCACCAACATTTTCGCCGATAGATTTCTTGACATTGTGCGAAGAGCAAGCAGCCAGCAGGCAAAAGTTTTGTTGGTTGATCAGGATGGCTACTACCTGGTCAACCCCAACACCAATCTTGAGTGGGGCGGTCCCTCCGACCTGGCAACCGGGTTTTCCCTGAAGAGTGACTACCCCGAAGCGTACCCCGCCATTCTATCGGGGCAGCCGGGCGATTTCATCGGAGAAAACGCGATGGTCTTTGCGCCCGTCTATCCCGATCCAAACAATCCATCGTACTACTGGGTTATCATCCACGACGAGCCACGCGACACACTTTTTGCCTCCGTCTGGAATTTAAGGGTTACGGCTGCTTCCATCCTTATTCTGGCCATCGTCGTGGCCACGACGATGGCCGTTGTGCTGGCGCGCAGTCTCACGGCCCCTATTCGGGCCTTGCGCGAAGGGGTCGAGCGGTTTGGTCAGGGGGAATTGACAGAGCCCGTGCCCATTTCCACCGGCGACGAAATCGGCCAGTTGGCCGAAGCTTTCAACGACATGGCCGTCGCCCTGGACCGTTCTCGCACCCAACGGCGAAACCTGTTGGAGCGCCTGATCAACGTTCAGGAAGAGGAACGCCGTGTGGTGGCCTACGACATTCACGATGGCCTCATCCAGCGACTGGTCGGCGCGCGGCTGCAACTGAGCAATTTTATCGCGCAGCGCGGCAGCCAAATGGAAAAAGCAGAGCAATCCTTGCAGCGCGGCTTCGAGCACCTCAGCGCCGCGATTGTAGAAGGACGTCGCCTGATCGAAGGACTGCGTCCGGCCCTGCTGGACGATTTGGGTCTGGCCCCGGCCCTGCAAGAGCTGGCTCAACAGGTCGCCGACGAGATGGGATCTCGGTTGGAATTCGTCTCAAATCTGTCCGATGGACGCCTTCCCCCGGCGGTCGAAACCACTGCCTTTCGCATCGTTCAAGAAGCCTTGAGCAACAGTCGAAAACATTCTCGATCCTACCGCCTCCGGGTCGAAATAAAACAAGCGGACGGGCAATTGGAAATCGCCGTGCAGGATTGGGGAACCGGGTTCGACATATCCTGCATCAATCAAGATCATCACTGCACAGGGCTGGTAGGGATGCAAGAACGCGCCAGCCTGCTGGGAGGACGTTGTCAAATCGAAAGCAAGCCAGGTAAAGGCACTCTGGTGAAATCTTACCTTCCATTGGAGTCGTGATGAACACCATCCGAGTTTTGATTGCCGATGACCACGGCGTAGTTCGAGAAGGGCTACAGGCTATATTGGAACGGGAAGGATTCGACGTGGTGGGTGAGGCCACCACCGGTCGTGAAGCCATCGCTATGGCTGCCGAACTGCAACCCGACGTGGTTCTATTAGACATTCGTATGCCCGACATCAACGGCCTGCAAGCACTGGCCCAGATAAAGGCCACAAACCCCCGTATCAGCGTCATCGTGCTGACCACCTATGCCAACCCCGACTACCTGGCACGGGCTGTAAACGCCGGGGCCGCCGGCTATCTCAGCAAAGAGATAGACCCAGAGCGCATCCCCGTCGCGGTGCGGGCTGCCGCCAGAGGAGAACACCTGCTGGACCGCGAACTTTTGCGCGCCACCCTGGCCACGGTCAGCTCCAGCGCCCCCGTCAACGCCAATGGACCAGAACTTCCCCCCACTACCCCCCTCTCCGAGCGTGAGCGAGAGGTACTCCACCTCATCGTCAACGGCCTCGGCAACGAGGCCATCGCCGAAACCCTGACCATCAGTCTGCCCACCGTTAAAACTCATGTCCGCCACATCTTCGAAAAGCTCGGCGTATCCGATAGAACGCAGGCCGCCGTATGGGCTGTGAGGCACGGCATAGAGTAACGAAAAATCATCCTTGCGACTGATACCGAGTCAATCGCCGGGATGATTTTTTTTGTCGGTGGAAATGATAAAATGTAGTCAATTAAACAGCAGACGGTAGATGGAGATGGGCAGGAGCCTCAGGAGCTTGCGAGGGTGACGGGCAGAACACCACCCCCGTTCTCGCAGGGAAAAGGGCAAAACAGCCTGTCTTTTCCCCTGTCTACCGTCTACCGCTGTGGAGATCTCTCGGAAAATCGGCGTAGCAGGGGCAAGGCAGGCCGAGGCGAACCCAACCTCGTTACGCGACTTTCCGGGAAATCTCTGTAGTCTGGAGAGGTGAAAGGAGGGACTATTGAACAACCCCTACACGCACTTGCCTAAAAGATCTCACTATGGGAGGTGAGGAAAGGTGAAAAAATACGTCTTGCTCGCGTTGGCCTTCGCCTTGATAACGGCAGGTCTGCTGATTTTGCCGGTTTCTGCCGCCGAGGTAGAATCCAACGCAGCCGACCCCATCGCTCGTTATCAGATGGGTGAAGGCGAAGGCTGTCTGGCCTGTCACGAAGGGATCGAATCGATCCGGGCTGCAGACAGCGATATGATGAAACAAATCATGGACAAAGGGGAATGTACCACCTGCCACGGTGGTGATCCCACCGTCACCGACGATCCCGATGCTGCTCACACCGGCGCCCCCGACACGCTGCCCTTTGACGAATTCTATCCCGACCCCGGCAGTGTTTGGGTAGCCAGCAAAACGTGCGGTCAGTGTCACACCGACTACGCCCACGCCCTGGAACGCTCCCTGATGAACACCGAGGCCGGCAAGATTCAGGGCAACCTTTGGGCCTGGGGTGTGGCCGAAGATCGCGCGGTGCGTTACGGAAACTACGACGTTGAGGGCTCCGAAACGATGTTCGGCACCGACACCTACAAGGCATACATAGAAGCCCTCAAAGCTGCTTATCCCGACCAGTTCCCCCAATCGCTGGAGATGCTCCCCAACCCCACGGTTGAGGAAATCCAGGCAGACCCCAAGCTGGCTGCCTTCACTTACCAGCGACAACAATGCCAACGCTGCCACGTCGGTGTCAAGGGTCGCGCCAAGCGCGGCGACTGGCGCGGCATGGGCTGCTCCGCCTGCCACATCCCCTACGGCAACGAAGGGCTGTACGAGGGAGGGGACCCCACCATCCCCAAGGATGAGCCGGGCCACCTGCTGGTCCACGAAATCCAGGGGACTCGCGAAACCCGCAACGGCATCCCCTCCGAAACCTGTAACTCCTGCCACAACCGGGGCAAGCGCATCGGGGTCAGCTACCAGGGCCTGATGGAGTTCCCCTACGGCACACCCTTTGATGAAAAAGGCAACAAGCAACCCAAACTCCACACCAAACAATATCTCTTCATCAAAGACGACCTGCACCACGAACGACAGAGTCGTCCCGAGAACCCCGAAGGGGGGATGCTTTGCCAGGACTGCCACACCAGCATCGAAATGCACGGCGATGGCAACATCTTTGGCACGACCCTGGGGCAGGTGGAGATTGAGTGCGCCGACTGCCATGGCATCCCCACAGCCTACCCGTGGGAGCTGCCCCTCGGCTACGGCGAAGAGTTTGCCGAACTCGGCGAACTGCCGACCGAAGGGCGGGGCGTTGCCGGCCTGACCGACCTGCCCACGCCGATACTTGACGGAACCCTGTACGATCCCGAAGATGGCTATCTGCTCACCACCCGGGGCAACCCCTTCGGCAACGTCGTTCGCATGGCCGATGGCAAGGTGGTCGTCCACTCGGCGACCGGCAAAGACTTCTTTGTGCCTTTGCTGAAAACCATTGCCGAAGAAGGGACCTGGGCCACCCCGGATGGCGACGTTGCGATGAGCAAGGTGGGCGCCCACATAGAAAAGATGGAGTGCTACGCCTGCCACGCCGACTGGGCACCCCAGTGCTACGGCTGCCACGTCAACGTGAACTACGGCGTTGACGCCGACGGCAATCCCCTCACAGACACCGACTGGGTCGCCAGCGGCAACACCAAGTTCAGCAACGGCACCCACGACAGCGTCAAGTCTCCCGGCAAGGTCAGCGAAAGTCGCTCTTACCTGCGCTGGGAGGAGCCGGTGCTGGGCATCAACGGCGAAGGTCGTGTCACCCCGCTTATGCCCGGCTGTCAGGTCATCTTCACCGTGCGTGGGCCCGATGGCGAAACGCTGACCCACAACGAGATTGGCCGCACGCCTCCCAACACCGAAGGGGGCGGCCCTGAGGGGCAGCGGGGCATGGACATGGCCCCGGTGCAGCCACACACCTCCGGTCGCCAGGCTCGCAAATGCGAGAGTTGCCACAACAATCCCAAGGCCCTGGGCTACGGGATTGATGGGGGACGCTACCTGCTGGGCTACAACGAAGATCGTTACGTCGATCTGCAAGACGCCAGCGGGAACATCATCCCCGAAAGCGCCGTGGTGCAAATGCCGGCCATCCCCGACCTGACGATGGACCTGAGCCAGGTCATCGACCCGGAGACGGGAGAGCAACTGATGACCGTTGGCTCTCACTGGCCCGACTCCAGACCTCTGGACGAAGACCAGCGCACCCGGATGAAGCGCACCGGCGTTTGCATGGGCTGCCACCAAAACATGGCCGATACAGCCTTCTGGACCGACAAGGTCATCGCCAAGTTCGGTCGGGTGATGAGTGACGAAGAGCACATCAACGTCATGAACGAAGTCATCCAGGCCGCAGTGGCCGAGCCCGAGGCAATGGGTCCCAGCCAGGAAGAACTGGCCGCAGCCGAAGCCAAGGCCGCCGAGGCCGAAGCCAAAGCTGCCACAGCCGAAGCCAAAGCTGCCACAGCCGAGGCCGCCCTGGCCGAGGCTCAGGCTGCCGCGCCCACCGAAGCGCCGGCCGCAGAAGCACCCGCTCCAGAAGCTCCTGTTACAACCGGCGGTGGCATGACCCTGTGGGTCATCGTGGCCCTGGTGCTGGGGCTGCTCGTAGGCGGTGGCGCTGTCTACTTTGCGCGCCAGTAGTAACAACCGAAACCTTTCCAAACGATCCCCGGCCTGAGGCCCTCTCCAGTCAGGCCGGGGACATTCCTGTCCAAGATTCGGCATTTGAGCCGATTTGTTTTAAAATTAGGGTGTGTTTTCACAACGCTAAAACGTCGAGCCCCTGCAACGAAATGCACCCAATCAATCAAATAAGGAGGGGCGAGATGGGCATAAAGGCAAAACGGTTGGCGATGACAAAACCAAACCTTGCCAAAAACAAAGCCATTATTCGTGGCATCATTGCCGGAGGACTCGTCTTTGTCCTGGTTATATTGATCGGGTTGGGAGTCACCACCCTTCAACGAAACCGGCAGGCGGCTCAACAGCAGGCCGCCCAGGAAAACGAAGCCCGCGTTTTAGAGGCGGCGGCGATCGATCAAATAGAGCTCGGTCACAACGAAGTCGCCGTAAAAATGCTGACCGAAGCGATCAACCTGGCCCCCCGTCGCAGTGAATCGTATTACTACCGGGCCGTGGCATATTCCAACCTGGGCCAGTTTGAAAAGGCCCTGCCCGATTTCGACGTGGCCGTGGCTGCCAACCCCCACTGGGCGCTGCCTCTGGCCGGGCGCGGCTCGGCCCACGCGGCGCTGGGCAACCTGGCCGAAGCCATTGCCGACTTCGACAAAGCCATCAACCTGGAGCCGGGCGAGGCAACCCTGTACGCCAACCGGGGCCAGGCCCATCACCAGCGGGGCGAACTGGAACTGGCCAGAGAAGATCTCAACATGGCCGTGCAATTGAATCCCGACCTGGTCGCAGCCCGCTTCAATCGCGGCGTGCTCCTTTACGCCCTGGGAAAAAACGAGGAGGCTATAGAAGATTTTTCGCGGGCCATAGCCCTTGACCCCACGCAAGCCCCCCCCTATTTTAACAGAGGCATCATCTTTGCCGAACTGGGACAGATGGACGAAGCCCGGGCCGACCTGGAGAAATTCATCGCCTTGAGCGACAACCCCGAATGGATAGAAATAGCAAAAGCAACACTGGCAGATCTGGAAAATCGCCCTTCTGAATAGCCGGTAAACACCCACAGGAAAAGACAATGACGGATGACAGCAACAAATATCACGTTCGTATTCCAGACCTGGAGTATTATCAGGAACAGATAGAGTGCCAGGTCGCCTGTCCGGTCCGGACCGACGCCCGGGGCTACGTTACGGCCATAGCCAGGGGTGCTCTGGAAGAAGCCTATCACATTGCCCGCACTCCCAATCCGCTGGCTTCCATCTGCGGCCGGATATGCAACGCTCCCTGCGAAACAGCCTGCCGTCGAGGAGACATTGACGAGCCCGTCTCCATTCGACCTCTCAAGCGGGTCGTCACCGAACGCTACGGCGTAGAAGCGCAACAACTGTTGCCCAAACTAAAGGCCGACGTGAGGGAGCATAAGACCCCCAACCTGGGGAACATCACAGTCCGGAGCCGGGTCGCCTTGCAAAAATTGGCCGCCACGCCGGGCCGAAAAGGGGGTCGGGTGGCGGTCATCGGGGCCGGGCCGGCCGGGCTGGGCTGCGCTCACGACCTGGCTTTGCTGGGCCACACCGTGACCATTTTCGACGCGGCTCCCGCCAGCGGCGGCATGCTGCGACTGGGAGTTCCCCTCTACCGTCTGAGCCGAGAGCTGCTCGACCTGGAGGTGCAGAGCATCCTCGACCTGGGGGTTGACCTGCGCCTGGAGACGCCCATCGGGCAGGAGATCACCTTCGCCGATTTGCGCCGCGATTTCGACGCCGTGTTCGTCGCCACCGGGCTGGGCGAGGGGCGCTCGCTACGCATCCCCGGCGCAGACCTGGATGGCGTGCTGAAAGCGGTTGATTTTTTGCTGAACGTGAACATGGGCTACAAAGTAGAATTGGGCCAAAAGGTGATCGTCATCGGCGGCGGCAACGTGGCGGTAGACGCCGCCCGGATGGCCTTGCGCCACAAACAGGCGACCTTGAGCGAGGCCGACCGCCGCGCCCTGGAAGAGACCGCCGCCGACTCGCATGCCCCCGGCGAAGACGAATCGCTCCACGCCGCCCTCGACGCCGCCCGCACCGCCCTGCGCCTGGGAGCCCCCGAGGTGCAGATGATCGCCCTGGAATCGTGGGAGGAGTTGCCCGCCAGCGAGCTTGAAATAGAAGAATCGCTGGAAGAAGGAATCCAGATCCGCCCCGGCTATGGCCCGCACCGAATTTTGGGCGAAGGGGGACGTGTCACCGCGCTGGAAACGCTGGACGTCGCCTCGGTCTTCGACGAAAACGGTCGCTTCAACCCCACCTTCGTCCCCGACAGCGAGCGTCTGTGGGAATGTGACACAATTATCCTGGCCATCGGGCAGGCAGCCAATCTCGATTTTCTGGGAGACGACCACGGGGTCGAAATCAGCCCTCGCGGCCTGATCGTGGCCGACCCGGAGACCGGGGCTACCACGGCTCCCGGCGTCTACGCCGGCGGCGACGTCGTCTACGGCCCGCGCATCCTCATCGAGGCCGTGCGCGACGGGCAGCGGGCCGCCCGCGCCATCGACAGCCAGATTCAGAGCAAACCGCTGACGGTAAAAAAAGAGGCCACCTGGACGGTGCGCCGGGATCACCGCATGCCGGAAGGATACATCGACCGGCCGCGCAGCAAAGTGCCCACCCTGCCCCTCAACCGACGCATCGGCATCGCCGAAGTCGAAGTAGGCTACGACGAAGCCGAGGCGATAGCCCAGGCAGAACGATGTCTCAATTGCGGCGTCAACACCATTTTCGACGCCACCAGGTGTATTCTGTGCGGCGGTTGCGTGGACGTTTGCCCCTGGGACTGCCTCAAAATCGTCCGTGTTGCAGACCTGGCCGGCGACGATTCGCTGGCAGCGGCCATCTCTGCCACCTACGGCCTTGACCCGACGGCCCTGACCAACGGCAACGTGACGGGCGCCGCGATGATAAAGGACGACACCCTGTGCACCCGCTGTGGCCTGTGCG
>JAJRXB010000439.1 GCA_024276515.1 Chloroflexota bacterium | reverse complement strand
GGGCGAGATACCGGCCACAGCGGAGGGGAGACCGGGCACGGCGGGGGGCCCACTTGCTCAGGCCGGTCTCCAGACCGGCGGGGGCCGTGGCTCGGTCGAGAGACCGGCCACAGCAGCAGGGAGACCGGCCACAGCAGCAGGGAGACCGGCCACAGCAGCAGGGAGACCGGGCACGGCGGCGGGGCCGGGCGCGGCAGAGGGGATTGACACTTATGTGGAGCACGGTGTGACCATTGTGGCCACCGGCGGAGAGGAATGGCGGGGGGACGTCTACCTGCTGGGCAGGAACGGACGGGTCATCACCGAGGTTGAGTTGGAAGACCGCATCGCCCACCGACCAGAGGCCATCGCCGAGATGGACCACGTGGTGATGATCCAGTGTGTCCGCTCGCCGGGCGCGCCCGATCCTTCGGCAAGCTCAGGACATAGCTATTGCAGTCGCATCTGCTGCACCAACTCGATGAAGAACGCCATCCGCATCAAACTGCTCAACCCCGACTGCCGGGTGACCATCCTTTACAAAGACATCATCACCTACGGCTTCCGCGAGCAATATTACACCGAGGCGCGGCGACGGGGGGTAGTCTTCGTCCGCTACGACGACGCTGCCGAGCCGGCCGTCGAAGAAGTGGATGGGCGACTGCAGGTGTCCGTGCAGGAGCCGATTCTGAAGCAGGCGTTGACCTTTGAGCCCGACTTGCTGGTTTTGAATATGGCCATCGTCCCCTCGGCGGGGACGGCGAAGCTGGCCCAGACCCTGAGTGTGCCGCTCTCCAGCGAAGGGTTCTTTATGGAAGCGCACCTCAAAATGCGCCCGATGGATTTTATGGCCGAGGGGATCTTCGTGGCCGGTATGGCTCACTATCCCAAATTCATCGAGGAGACCATCGCCCATGCCCAGGCCACGGCCGGACGGGCCATCACCATTCTGGCCAAGCAACCCCTCTACATCGGCGGCAGCGTGGCCGTGGTGGACCAGTCGAAGTGCACCGGTTGCCTCACCTGCGTGCGAACCTGCCCCTTTGGCATCCCGCAGATTCAACCGGGGCAGGTCGGAGTGGGGGGCATCGTCGGCGCGGCTTACATTGATCCGGCGCTGTGCCAGGGATGCGGCACCTGCACCGGCGAATGTCCGGCCAAAGCCATCCAGCTTTTGAACTACACCGACGAGCAAATACTCGCCCAGGTGAGGGATTGGAGACTGGAGATTGGAGGTTGGAGATTGGAGGCCGGAGGTGGCAACGTCTTTTGATGATTTGAAGGTATTGCGGGATGCTGAGGCCGTGGCCGATGAGATTTGGCAGCAGGTCGTTGGGTGGGATCTGTTTGCTCGTGAGGTGGTTGGGGGACAACTGGCGCGTGCTGCAGGCTCGATCGGGGCGAATATTGCCGAGGCCTTTGGCCGTTTCCATTATGGAGAGAAGCTCCAATTCCTGTATTATGCACGTGGCAGCACAAAGGCGGTTGAAACCGCTCCTGGAGGCCTGGCGGCCCAGCGTCCACCTCCGTGGACGCCGGCGTCGGCGCAGGCCGACGCTCGGCTTGGAGCCTTCAGGGGTGACTTCAGTCGCTTTATCGCTGGCGGCTCGTATGCCGAAATAATCTATTAAACATCATAAGGCCCAACGGTATGATAGCAAAACGCGGCCAAAAGCGATGCGCGAAGCTGCAGCAAAGTACACGGTCGAAATTGCAGACGACGCACCTGACTCTCTCTTCAGCGGAGCTGATCTTGAGTGGCTAGAAACTGTCTAATCTCCAGTCTCCAATCTCCAAGTTTTAAGAGGAGAATCGACATTGAGCGACAACAGGGTTAGCGAACCGTTTGAACCCGAAATCACCGTCTTTACCTGCATCTACTGCGGCTACATGAGCGCCGACACGGCCGGCGCGCTGCGTCTGCAATATCCACCTAACGTCAAGCTGGTCCGCCTGCCCTGCACCGGCAAAACCGACGTGGGCTACATCCTGAAAGCCTTCGAGGGTGGTGCCGACGGGGTATACGTGGTGGGGTGCCCCATCGGCAATTGCCACCACGTGCGGGGCAACGAACGGGGCAAGGCGCGAGTGGAGCGGACAAGAAAGCTGCTGGACGAAATCGGACTGGGCGGCGAGCGGCTGGATATGCTCTTCGTCTCCGGCGGAATGGGGGCCACCTTCGCCCGCCAAGCCGAGGAGATGACGGAGCGGATTCGGGAGATGGGGCCGAACCCGCTGAAGGAGAGGAACGGTGCAGGACAGAGTAGTGACGACTTCAGTCGTTAGTTTTAAGTATTATTGAGTCAAACAACGACTAACACTTGCACCGCACTGCGGCGCAGTGCAGGTGAGTCGCTACTACAGACGCCTAATCCCGAATTTTCAGACACGCTCTTACCGGGGTAGGTCAGCATCTCCGCGAGATGGGAATGGGCTCGGTGAGGAGACCTTCGCCCATCGTGAGGAAAGACACCGAGGAAAGAAACCAGGGAGAAACCAGGCATGGCTGGCAACGGGCGTGGAGAAAACGAAAGCGTGGTCGGCGCCGTGATGGTCGTTGGGGGCGGCATCGCCGGCATGCAGGCGTCGCTGGACCTGGCCGAAGCTGGCTACAAGGTCTACCTGGTCGAGAAAAAATCGGCCATCGGCGGCCACATGGCGCAACTGGACAAGACCTTCCCCACCAACGACTGCGCCATGTGCACCATCTCCCCCCGGCTGGTCGAGACAGGACGACACCTCAACGTTGAGATCCTGACCAACAGCGAGGTAGACAAGGTGAGGGGGGCGGCGGGAAATTTCACCGTGACCGTGCGCAGACATCCCCGCTACGTTGACGTGGACAAATGCACCGGCTGCGGCGAGTGCGCCGACGTTTGCCCGGTGGTCATCCCCAGCCACTTCGACGAGGGACTGGCGCAACAGCGGGCGGCCTACAAGCTTTACCCGCAGGCCATCCCCAACGCCTACGCCATCGAAAAGCGGGGCGTCGCTCCCTGCCGCGACGCCTGTCCTGCCCACCAGCGAGCGCAGGGCTACATCGCCCTCATCCGCGAGGGTCGCTTTGAGGATGCGCTGCGCGTCATCAAAGAGGACAACCCCTTCCCCGGCATCTGCGGTCGCATTTGCAACCACCGCTGCGAAGATGCCTGCAACCGGGGCAAGGTGGACGATCCCGTCAACATCCACACCCTCAAGCGATTCGTCACCGACACGGTGTACGCCAAGCCCCGTGTCCCGCCCGAGCCGGTCCCCCGCCAATACGACGAGCGCGTGGCCATCATCGGGGCCGGGCCGTGCGGTCTCACCGCCGCCCAGGATTTGTGCAAGCTGGGCTACCCGGTGACCGTCTTCGAGGCACTGCCGGTGGCGGGGGGCATGCTGCGGGTAGGCGTGCCCGAATACCGCCTGCCCAGTTGGATCGTAGACCGGGAAGTGCAAGACATCGTCGACCTGGGCGTCGAGCTGCGATTGAACACCACCGTCACCAACCTGGACGACATCTTCGACGAGGGCTTCAAGGCAGTGCTCATCGCCGTGGGCGCGCACGAGGGGATTCGACTGCCCATCCCCGGCAACGATCTGGAAGGGGTGCTGATCAACACCCAATTTTTGCGCGACGTGCGGCTGGCGGAGTTGAGGGGTCGGGAGGCCGGGAATCGGGAGGCTGGGAATCGGGAAATTGGGAATACCGATCCCCGGTCCCAGGTCCGGGGCAAGCGGGTGCTGGTGCTGGGCGGCGGCAACGTGGCCATTGACGTGGCCCGCACGGCGGTCCGCCTGGGGGCGAGCGAGGTCCACATGGCCTGCCTGGAGGGCCGCCACAACATGCCCTCGCACGAGTGGGAGATTCAGGACGCCCTGGACGAAGGGATCGTCATCCACAACGACCGCACCTTCCTGCGGGTCGTGGACGACGGCGAGGGGCGGGTGGCCGGTGTGGAGTGCCAGCGCGTGGCGCACTTTGAGTTCGACGACCAGGGGCGGCTGTCGGTGGAGACGGTGGAAGGCTCGGAGCACGTGCTGCCCGCCGACGTGGTCATCTTCTCCGTGGGCCAGCGCGCCGGTTTGGCCTTCATCCCCGACGACGCCGGGGTGGGGCTGACGTCGCGCCGGACCATCGCTGTCAACCCCAACACCTTCGCCGCCACCCGACCGGGCGTCTTCGCCGCCGGCGACAGCGTGAGCGGCACTGCCTTCGTCATCGAAGCGGTGGCCAGCGGCCACCGGTGCGCCGAATCGATCCACCGCTACCTGCGCGGCGAGGCGCTGGAGCCCAAGCCCCACCCCGAACTGCCGGTGGTGAAACTGACCCAGGCAGAACTGGACGAGCGAATGCGGCGCGGTGAAATCAAGATTACCCCGCGCGTGCCCGTGCCCATGCTGCCGGCCGAAGAACGGGTAAAGGGCTTCGTCGAGGTCGAGACCGGGTACACGCCAGAGCTGGCCCAGGCCGAAGCGGCCCGCTGCCTGGCCTGCGGCATCTGCTCCGAGTGTTTGAGCTGCTGGTATCAGTGCGGCGTGGGGGCGATTGACCACGACATGGTGGAGCAGGTGCAGGAGATCAACGTCGGGGCGATCATCCTCGCCCCTGGCTACCAGGTTTACCGGGCGGAACTTTCGGAGGAATACGGCTGGGGACGTTACCCCAACGTGGTCACGTCGCTGCAATTTGAGCGGCTGTTGAGCGCGTCCGGCCCGACGATGGGCCACGTGCAGCGTCCGTCGGACAGTCGCACCCCGAAGAAAATCGCCTTTTTGCAATGCGTCGGCTCCCGCGACCAATCGCACGATTATTGCTCGGCCGTCTGCTGCATGTACGCCGCCAAAGAGGCCATAATGGCCATCGAGCACGAGCCCGACACCGAAGTCCACATCTTCATGATGGACATGCGCGCCTTCAGCAAGGGCTACGAGGCATACTATCACCGGGCGCGCGAAAAGTACGGTATCAAATACACCCGCTGCCGAATCTCGTCGGTGAAGGAGGACCCGGAGAACCACAACCTGATTGTGCGCTACCTGCCCTCCGAACTCCCCGGTCCCTCCGCCGACAACACGCAACACGCATCACGCATCACGGAAGAAGAGTTCGACATGGTGGTTCTCTCCGTCGGGATGGAGATGTCGGAGAGTGTGCGGGAACTGGGGCGGGACCTGGGGATTGAGCTGGACGAGTATGGCTTCTGCCACACGGTACAGTTTCAGCCGTTGCAAACCAGCCGGCCCGGCATCTACGCCGTGGGCCCCTTCCGGGAGCCAAAGGACATCCCGGAGTCGGTGGTCGAGGCCAGCGGGGCGGCGGCCGCGGCCGGCGAGTTGCTGGCGCAGGCGCGCGGCACGCTGGCCCGGCAGGCAGAACATCCGCCGGAGCGAGACGTGTCGGGGGAGGAACCCCGCATCGCCGTTTTCGTCTGCCACTGCGGAAGCAACATCGGCGGCTTTCTCGACGTGCCCCAGGTGGCCGAGTACGCCAAAACGTTGCCCTACGTCATCTACGCCGAGGACAATCTGTATACCTGCTCCCAGGATAGCATCACCCACATCACCGAGAAGGTCAAAGAACTGGGGGCAAACCGGGTGGTCGTCGCCTCCTGCACGCCGCTGACCCACGAGCCACTCTTTCAGGACAGCGTCCGGGCGGCCGGGCTCAATCCCTATCTGTTCGAGATGGCCAACATCCGCAACCAATGCTCCTGGGTGCACTCGGACGATTGGGAGGCCGCGACGGAAAAGGCCAAAGAGCTGGTGCGGATGGCCGTGGCGCGGGCGGCAAGGCTTCAGCCCCTGCACACCACGCCGATGCCCGCCAAGAAGGCAGCCCTGGTCATCGGCGGCGGAGCGGCAGGGATGACGGCCGCCCTCTCCCTGGCCGGGCAAGGGTTCCCGGTCCACCTGATCGAGCGCAGCGACCAATTGGGCGGCAACGTGCGCCATCTCCATTACTTCCTGGACGAGGTGATGGGCGGAAATGGGACCGGCAACCCGCAAGATTATCTGGCCGACCTGATCGGGCAGGTTCAGGCACACTCACTCATCACCGTCCACCTGCAAACCGAACTGGTCGAGACGAGTGGCTTTAAGGGAAACTTCGTTTCAAAATTACGGAACGAGCACGAATCCTTCGAGGTACATCACGGCGTCACCATCGTTGCCACCGGCGGCGTCGAGTATCGCGGCGACGAGTATGGCTACGGCAGCGATCCGCGCATCCTCACCCAGCAGGAATTTGAAGCGTTGCTGGCAGCCCCCAGGTCCCCTTCGGGGAATTGGAGATCGGAGATTGGAGATTCCAGATCGTCCACCCCCCCGTCTCCAATCCCCAATCTCCAATCTCCAATCTCGGTGGTCATGATCCAATGCGTCGGGCCGGCGGAGCAATATTGCGGTCGCATCTGCTGCACCACGGCGCTGAAAAACGCCCTGATGCTCAAGCGCCTCAACCCGGCGGCCGAGATCACCGTTATCTATCGAGACATCCGCACCTACGGCTTCAAAGAACGACTGTACACCGAGGCGCGACGGGCGGGCGTCCGGTTCATCCGCTACGATTTCGACCGGAAGCCGCAGGTGACGCGCGCCGATCCTTCGACAGGCTCAGGACGAGGCCCAGGACAAGGCTCAGGACGAGGCTCAGGACGAGGCTCAGGACACCCCGGGTTGAGGGTCCGGGTGTGGGAGGAAATCCTGGGCACGGAGATGGAGTTAAAGCCCGACCTGCTCGTTTTGAGCACCCCCGTCGTCCCCTCGCCGGGGGCGCACGAACTCAGCGCCCGGCTCAAGGTGCCGGTGGACATGGACGGCTTTTTCATGGAAGCCCACGTCAAGCTGCGGCCGGTGGATTTTTCGTCGGAGGGCATTTTCATGGCCGGGCTGGCCCACTATCCCAAGCTCCTGGATGAAAGCATCGTCCAGGCGCGGGCGGCGGCGGCGCGGGCGGCGACTCTGCTGGCCCAAGACACAATAGCCACCGGGGGGCGGGTGGCAGTCGTGGACGAAACTCATTGCGTGGGCTGTCTGACGTGCGTGCGCACCTGTCCATACGACGCGCCCCACGTCGTGGCCAACCTGGCGGGGGTGGGAAACATCCTGGGGGCTGCGCAAATCGAGGCTGCCATATGCCACGGGTGTGGATTGTGCGTCGCCGCCTGCCCGGCCGGAGCTATTCAATTGATGCACTACACCGACGGGCAGATACTATCGAAAGTAGACGCTCTGTTCGCGCCAGAGCGGGTGTTTGATCTTTGACGAATGACGGAGGACGAATGGCGAAGGAAGAATCCTCAAAAGAGACCCACTGGGAGCCTCAAATTGTGGCCTTTTGCTGCCGTCACTGTGCCTACGCCGCAGCCGACCTGGCCGGCGGGTTGCGCCTGGCGTATCCCCCGTCGGTCAAAGTGTTTGAGCTACCCTGCACCGGCCGGCTCGACGTGTTGCACGTGTTGCGCACCTTCGAAGACGGCGCCGACGGCGTGATGGTCGCCGGCTGACTGCCGGGGGAATGCCATTACCTGGAAGGTAATCTGCACGCTCAACAACGGGTGAACCGCGTTCGCAGTCTGCTGGAGGAGATCGGACTGGAGGGCGAGCGCATCCGGATGGTCAACCTGTCGGCGGCGATGGGAGCTCGCTTTGCCGAAATAGCCACAGAGATGGCCGAGAAGATCAAGGAACTGGGACCAAACCCTGGAGGTGGAATATGATCGTTGCCGAACAAAAGCCACTGGCCGAAATCAAAGCGATGCTGGCCGGCTACCAGAAGGTTCTGGTGGTAGGATGCGGCACCTGCGTCACCGTCTGCTTTGCCGGTGGCGAAAAGGAAGTGGGCATTTTGGCCTCGGCGCTGCGCATGGCCACCCGGCTGGACGGAAACGGGATAGACCTCGACGAGACCACCGTCCAGCGACAATGCGAGTGGGAATACATCGACCCGCTGGCAGACAGGCTGGAGGATTACGACGCCCTCCTCTCGCTGGGGTGTGGCGTCGGCGTGCAAACTTTGGCCGAGCGGTTCCCCTCCAAACGGGTGCTGCCGGGACTCAACACCTCGTTCATGGGCCTGCCCACCGAGCAGGGGGTGTGGGAGGAACGCTGCCAGGCGTGCGGCAATTGCATCCTGGATATGACCGGGGGCATTTGTCCCATCGCCCGCTGCTCCAAGCAATTGCTCAACGGGCCGTGTGGCGGTTCGCAAAACGGCGAGTGCGAGATCAACCCAGAAATTCCCTGCGCGTGGCAACTCATCTGGGAACGGATGAGCGCGTTGGGATTGCTGGAGCAACTGATGGAAGTACAGCCGCCCAAGGATTGGTCCACCAGCCGCGACGGCGGGCCGCGCCGCATCATTCGCGACGACCTGCGCCTGCCCGAAGACTATCGTGATACGTGAGGCGCGAAACGTGAGGCGCGAAACGTGAGGCGCAACCGTCACGCAACACGCAACACGCAACACGCAACACGCAACACGTTTCACATTTCACATTTCACGCTTCACGCTTCACGTTTCACGCTTTACGTCACCGTGGGAGGATACGAATATGACCGACGTTTCGACCAACGGCTACAAGTCTGGCAGCAACTTGGAGCGCGTGCTGGCGGCCGGGCATTTTGCCGTCACCGGCGAATTGGGGCCCCCAAAAAGTCACGACGCCGACGTCATCCGCAGGAAGACCCAAATGCTCAAGGGCTACGTAGACGCCGCCAACATCACCGATAACCAGACGGCCATCGTCCGCATGAGCAGCATCGCCGCCGGCGCCATCCTGGTGCAAGAAGGGCTGGAGCCGGTCATCCAGATGACCTGCCGCGACCGCAACCGGCTGGCCATGCAAAGCGACCTGTTGGGTGCCGCCGCCCTGGGCATCAAAAACGTGCTCTGCCTGACGGGCGATCATCAATCTTTTGGCAACCACCCCACCGCCAAAAACGTGCACGATCTCGACTCGCTGCAACTGGTTCGCATGGTCAAAGACCTGCGCGACGAGAGCAAATTCCAGTGCGGGGAAGAGATCAAAGGAGGCGGCCCGGGCTTCTTCATCGGCGCTGCCGCCAACCCTTTTGGCGACCCTTTCGAATGGCGACCCTACCGGCTGGCGAAAAAGGTCGCCGCCGGCGCCGACTTCATCCAAACCCAGCTTATCTACGACATCCCGCGCTTCAAGGAATTTATGAAACGAGTGGTAGACATGGGGCTGCACGAAAAGGTGGCCATCCTGGCCGGGGTGGGACCGCTCAAGAGCAGCGGCATGGCCCGGTATATGCGCGACAAAGTGCCCGGTATGATCGTCGCCGACGAATACGTTGACCGGATGGTCGCGGCCGTGGCCGGCATCCCGAAAGAAGACAAAGCAGCCCGGCGAGACGCCTGGCGCGCCGAGGGCATTAAAATCTGCATCGAACAGATTCAACAGTTGATGGAGATCGAAGGAGTGGCCGGCGTGCACATTATGGCCATCGAGTGGGAAGCGGCCATCCAGCCCATCGTCGAAGGGGCGGGGTTGCTGCCCCGGCCAGAGGTCAACGGAAGATAAAACCATTAAAGAGGTGTGAGATGGCAACACCCAAAACAACCGCAACCTTTCGGCAACCCCAGGACGTGACCGAAACGTTAGCCCAGACCATTCAGCGCGAGATTGGGGAGAACGTCTTCCTCTGCTACCAGTGCATCAAATGCACCAGTGGTTGCCCTCTGGCAGAATATTTTGACCTGACGCCCAACCAGGTGATGCGAAGCGTGCAATTGAACCACGAACGAGTGCTGGAGAGCAAAACCATATGGCTGTGCGCCGCCTGCCAAACCTGCACCACCCGCTGCCCCCAGGGCCTCGACATCGCCGGGGTGATGGACGCCCTGCGCATCGAGGCCAAAAAACGGGGCCTGCCGCCCACCATCCCCGAGGTGGACAAATTCAGCACCCTCTTCCTGCGAGACATCGGCCTCCTGGGTCGGCTGTACGAACTGGGGCTGATGGCCGGGATGAACCTGGTGACGGGACAACTGACGAAAGACGTGGATATGGGTCTGGAGATGGTGAAGCGAGGCAAACTCAAGCTCATCCCGGCCATCGTCCGGCCGCCCAAAAAGGTGAAGCCCGTCGAGCCGGCCGCAGGCAAAGTGGCCTACTACCCCGGTTGCTCACTCCACTCCGCCGCCGCCGAGTACGACCACACCGTCCGCGCTGCCGCCGGCGTGCTCGGCCTGGACCTGGTCGAGCCGCCCGGCTGGATTTGCTGCGGTTCCAGCCCCGCCCACGCCACCGACCACACCCTGGCCACCGTGCTGCCTATGCGCACCCTGTCCACCGTCGAACAGATGGGGCTGGACACCGTGACCGCGCCGTGCAGCGCCTGCTTCGCCCGGATGAAGACGGCCACTCACACCGTGGCCCACGACGACGACATGGCGAAAAAAGTCGCCGCGGAGATCGGTTACACCTACCGGGGAACGGTGAGGGTGCAACACCTGCTCGACACGTTGGTAGACCGGGTCGGCCTGGAGAAGATCGAGGCCAGCGTGAAGAAACCGTTGACAGAACTCAAGGTCGCCTGCTATTACGGCTGCCTGGTCACCCGCCCCCCCAAGATCACCCAGGCCGAGCACCCCGAATACCCAATGAAGATGGACTACCTGATGCGCGCCCTGGGCGCCGAGCCGGTCCACTGGTCGTATAAAACCGATTGCTGCGGCGGCGCGCTCAGCCTCACCCAAACGCCCCTGGCCCTGGAGATGACGGGCAAAATCCTGCAAAATGCCCACGACTGCGGCGCCGACGTGGTGGTCACCGTTTGCCCCCTGTGTCACGTGAACCTCGACGCTCGCCAATGCCAGATCGATCTCGATTTTCAGATGCCCGTTCTCTACGCCACCCAGTTGATGACCCTGGCCTTTGGGCTGGGGCCCGAGACATCAGCTCTGAACAAGAACATGGTGGACCCCCGCCCCCTGCTCGACGACAAGAGCCTGCTGGCATAACCGCCATTTGGCCTCCTGCAAGGGCGTCTCAACCAGATCCCCTTCGAGGTCTGCGCGTTCCTACTCAGGCATAAGACTTCGGACCTAATTTTGGCCCAAATTAGGTCCGAAGTCTGAATGGTGGTCATCTACCCTCACGGTAGGGGCGAGGCATTCCCAGCAACGGATTTCCCAAGCCAGATTCCGGCGCATAAACCGAAGTCGCACACTCAGCAGGGCGTTCCGTGGGAATGCCTCGCCCCTACCGTATTCCAACATAAGCAATGGGCGTTATACCTGCCGTCTTGGCCTGTATTGAATCGCCTCTGCCACGTGCGACGTTTGAATCTGTTCGCTCCCGGCCAGGTCGGCAATGGTGCGAGCCAGCTTGAGGACGCGGTGATAGGCACGCGCACTCAAGTGCATTTGCTGCATAGCCGCCTTGAGAAGACTCTTCCCCGTTTCGTCCACCCGGCAAAACCGACGGATTTCGGCCGGCCCCATGTCGGCGTTGCAACTCAGCGTTGTGCCCTGAAAGCGAACCCGCTGACGTTCACGGGCCGCTTCTACGCGGGCCCGGACCGCCCGAGAGGGCTCCCCCAGCCGTTCGTCGGTCAGCTTCTCGTAGTCCACGCGAGGGACCTCCACGTGAATGTCGATGCGATCCAGCAGCGGCCCGGAGATGCGCTTTTGATAGCGGGAGACCATAGTCATCGAGCAGGTACATTCCCTCTCCGGGTCTCCAAAATAGCCACAAGGACAGGGGTTCATCGCCGCGATCAGGGTGAAATTGGCGGGGTAGGTCAGCGAGCCCGCCGACCGGCTGATAGAAACGGTTTTGTCTTCCAGGGGCTGCCGGAGCATTTCGAGTAGACGGCTGCCGAACTCGGGCAATTCGTCCAGAAAAAGGACACCCCGGTGCGCCAGACTGATCTCTCCCGGCTTGGGCCAGCGTCCACCGCCGATGAGGCCGGCGTAGCTGATGGTGTGATGCGGTGCGCGAAAGGGTCGATGGCGGATGAGTGGTTCGCCCGGCGGCAGGGCGTCGGCGACAGAGTAGACGCGGGTGATGTCCAGGGCCTCGTCTATGGTGAGCCGAGGCAGGATAGAGGGCATCGAGCGGGCCAGCAACGTTTTGCCAGCGCCGGGAGGGCCGGTCATCATCATATTGTGACCACCGGCGGCGGCCACCTCCAGGGCCCGCTTCACGTGCTCCTGCCCTTTGATCTCCGCCAGGTCGGCGGCGTAGGGGGGCAGGTCGTCGGTGTCCAGGGAGAAATCGCACCGAAACGGCGACAAACGGGCGTGGCCGGTGAGATGATCCACCAGGGTCAGCAGATTGGGGACAGGGTACACGTCCAGACTGTCGATCAGGCTGGCTTCGGCGGCGTCGGCGGCCGGCACGTAGAGGGTTTTGTAGCCCTGCTCGCGGGCCAGGTAGGCCATCGGCAGCACGCCAGAGACGTGACGCACGCCCCCATCCAGCGAAAGCTCACCCATAACGATGGCGCCGTCCAGGTCGGCGAAGATTTGCTCAGAGGCAACCAGGATGCCCACAGCAATGGGCAGGTCGTAGGCGGGACCCTCTTTGCGCAAATCGGCAGGGGCCAGGTTGACGGTCAGCCGGCTTTGGGGGAAAGGGAGGCCGGAATTGCGGATGGCAGCCCGCACCCGTTCGCGGCTTTCTTGCACCGCCGCGTCGGGCAGACCGACGATGGTGATAGAGGGCAGCCCACGCCCGATGTCCACTTCGACTTCAACCAGTGCCGCGTCGAGTCCCACGACGGCGCACGAGGTGACCTTGGAGAGCATATGTCACTCCTGCGAGGCCAGCCCACGCATAAAGTGGATCGAGGTATTGATGCCGCGATAGAAGTTGTCCAGGCTGAATTTTTCGTTGGGCGCGTGCAAATTGTCATCGGGCAGGCCAAAGCCCATCATAATCACCGGGACTTGCAGAATCTTGTTAAACATAGCGACGACAGGTAGGGTCCCCCCCTCTCGCAGGAAGATTGGCTCGGCGCCAAAGCCCTGGTGATAGGCCTGCACAGCGGCCTGCATGGCCGGCGCATCCCGATCGATGAGCGCAGGGTCGGCGTCGGAGAGGACCCGCACTTCGACCTCAACCGTGGGCGGGGCCAGATCGTGGATGCGTTTCTCAAAGAGCCGGGCGATCTCTTTGGGGTCCTGATCGGGGACCAATCGCATGCTCACCTTTGCTACCACCCTGGCGGGGATAACCGTCTTCTGACCTTCGCCCACGAAGCCGCCCCGGATGCCGTGAATCTCGAGGGTAGGGCGGACGCTGATTCGTTCCAGGGGGGTGTAACCTGCCTCGCCCGACCACAAGGCAGGTGCGCCCATTTCCCGCCGGAGCGCTTCTTCGTCGAAGGGAATGCGGCGCAGTTCGGCTCGCTCGTCGTCGGTGAGGGGACGAACCCGATCGTAAAAGCCGGGGATGGCCACCCGCCCCTGATCGTCGTGCAGAGCGGCCAGCATCTCCACGGCGACCTGTAAAGGGTTGTGGGCCACGCCGCCATAAGCCCCGGAGTGAAGGTCGTGCATGGGGCCTCGCACTTCCATCTCGGTGTAAACGATTCCCCGCACGCCGTAAACGATTTTTGGCGTCTTGGCGTTCAGCATCGCGGTGTCGGAAATGAGGGCGGCGTCGCAGGCCAGCATGTCGGCGTGTTGCCGGATGAACGGGCCCAGGCTGTTGCTGCCGACTTCTTCTTCCCCCTCGATGACGAACTTGAGGTTGACAGGAGGGACGCCCTCGGCACGAAAGAATGCCTCGGCAGCAGCCAGGTGAGTGTAGTGCTGGCCTTTGTTGTCGGATGCGCCCCGGGCGTATAGATTGCCGTCCCGAATGGTCGGGCTGAACGGGGGTGAGACCCATTCGTCGTCCGGGTCGGTGGGCTGCACGTCGTAGTGCCCGTAGATGAGCAGGGTAGGCGCGTTGGGCCCGGCCCCCAGCCACTCTCCGTAGACGATGGGGCAGCCTTCGGTGGGGACAGCCTCAACCCGGCTGAAACCTATCTCTCGCATCCGGGCTACCAGCCAGTTGGCCGCCCGTTCAACCTCGGATCGGTATTCCGGGGTGGTGCTGATGCTGGGGATGCGCAGGAACTCGATGAGATGATCCAGGTTGTCAACCCGGTGAGCCTCGGCAAAACGAAGAGCAGGTTGAGTCATTGTTCCTTCTCGCCTCCTTCCGTCGGTGTCGACTATTATAGCACGGTTGAACGACGGGGCAAGGCGTGTTCACGATTGGGTTGCATCCTCCATTGCAGCCCATCGCCGACTGTGATATACTTGGAACACAACGAAGCGACGACACCTGAAAGAGGCGATCTTTATGCTTTACCCCTTAACCTTCACCCCGGTCCTGCGCGATTACATTTGGGGCGGACGCAATCTGGAAAAATTGTATGGCCGTCCCCTGCCACCCGGCCGCACCGCCGAGAGCTGGGAGATTTCCGGCCATCCCACCGCCAGCACCACGGTAGACGCGGGGCCGCTACGTGGCCGGTCGCTGCCAGACGTGTTGGCAGAGTTGGGGGCCGACCTGGTTGGGACCCACGCCGGCTGGGCGTTGGAGCGGAACAAGTTTCCCTTGCTCGTCAAATTGCTCGACGCCGAGAAACGTCTGTCGGTGCAGGTTCACCCAACGGACGACTACGCCCTGGTCCACGAAAACGGCGAACTGGGCAAAACCGAAATGTGGTACGTTTTGCACGCCCGGCCGGGAGCGCAGCTCATCCTGGGGCTTCGGCCCGGCGTCACCCCCGAAGCTTTCCGCCAGGCCATCGCCGACAACACGCTGGAAACGTGGCTGCACCATCTGCCGGTGAAGGCCGGCGACGCGGTCTTCGTCCCGGCCGGCACAGTCCACGCCATCCTGGAAGGCGTCGTCGTCACCGAAATTCAGCAGAACTCCGACACCACCTATCGCATCTACGACTGGGGGCGGGTTGGCGCAGACGGCAAGCCCCGTCCCCTGCACGTGGACAAGGCCCTGGAGGTGATCAACTTCCGGCAGATAGAGCCCGGACCGTACCGGCCGGTCCTGGTCGCGGCCGAGAACGGAGTCACCCGGCAGGAGATCAGCCGTTGCGACTATTTTGTGGTGGAAAAGGTGGCTCTGTCGGCGGGAGCGGGTTACACCGGCCGGACGAACGGCGAAACGCTCGAAATCTGGGGGACGGTCGAGGGGAGAAGCGAGTTAACCTGGGCCGGGGAGCCCATCTCCCTGCCCACTATTCGCTTCTGCCTGGTGCCGGCCCGCCTGGGGGATTTTGCAGTGCGGGCCGCCGGGCCGGCGACGATGCTGCGGGTGTACTTGCCGTAGAAACAGGGCGGAGGCCAGGCTCATTTGGTAGGGGTAACCCTCGCGGTTGCCCCTTGGTGGGCAACGGGCCTCAATACGACGTGGATTGGGAGAGGCTCGGTCACAATGCCGGAACCAGCATAAAACCAGCGCTGGCAAAATGCTGATCGAAGGCGAAAGCCTGGGTAATATCCCGTTCCCGCATCAAGGCGAAACTGATCGCATCAGCGAAACTGAGAGCGTGTTTTAAAAGTGCTCGTAGTAACGACTTCAGTCGTTGATCCGTTCCCGCATCAAGGCGAAACTGATCGCATCAGCGAAACTGAGAGCGTGTTTTAAAAGTGCTCGTAGTAACGACTTCAGTCGTTGATC
>JAJRXB010000438.1 GCA_024276515.1 Chloroflexota bacterium | reverse complement strand
TACTCAAGCGTGTGCGCCACACCCGGTCACAGATGAGTCTCAGCGCCGCCGACCGGTGTGAGAATATGAGGGGAGCTTTTACCTATCAAACACCCAAAGGAAACAATGCTTCTGGTGTGCGTGGCCGGCGGGGGCTCGTCGTAGACGACGTATGCACCACCGGCTCGACACTGGAAGCCTGTAGCGTTGCCCTGAAGTCAGCCGAGGCCCTGAGCGTTTGGGGCTTTACCCTGGCCCGTGCAATATATCGAGGGGATCAGGTAAAATGAGCGATTCCCTGATTACCCGACTGTGATTCAATAGCCGAAGGTGAGAAAGGAGAAACGATATGCAACTCATATTGAAAGGAAAGAACGTTGAGATTACCGATTGGCTGCGGCAATACGTGGAGAAAAAAGTAAACAAACTCGATCGCTATCTGCCCGACATTCACGAGGCGCGGGTTGAACTCTCGGTCGAGAAGACCCGGAGCAGCCAGGATCGGCAGATCGCTCAGCTTACGGTGCGCAGCGACGGCGTCATCTTGCGGGCCGAAGAGCGCACCGACGATATGTTTGCCGCCGTAGATGCTGTGGTGGACAAGATGCACCGACAGATCGCCCGGTATAAAGGCAAGCGCATAAACCGCTGGCAGGGGCAGGGCCGCTCCAACCGAGGCGAGGTAGAATTGCCGCCCCTCGACGAGGAGGCACTGGAGGAGCTGGCCGAAGAGCAAGAGCGTCGCATCGTGCGCATCAAGCGTTTTGCCGTCTCACCGATGGACGAGAATGAGGCCATCGAACAGATGGAATTGCTGGGTCACGATTTCTTCATTTTCTACAACCCCAATTCGGGCATGCTCAACGTTCTCTACCGGCGCAAAGATGGCAACTATGGCTTGTTAGAACCAGAAGTGGTGTAGCTCCCTCGCAGTTGACGTAAGAGACGAGGACGACCGGCGCTTCAGTGGGCCGGTCGTCCTTTTATTATTCGAGTGTGGCTAAAATTTATGGGTAATGACGACTTCAGTCGTTCCTGGCGACTGAAGTCGCTACTACCTTCCACAGATTTTAGCCAGACTCTCTTATTATTCCGCCGGTAAGCGTTCAGCAGGGCAGCCTTGCGAAGGTTTCGAGAGGGGTCTTCGTGACGGGTATACGCCCCTAAATAGGGAGGCTCATAGGTGAAAAGTGTGCCGACATGTCACCGCGAGCCGGAGGCGAAGCGGTCTCAGCCGTTGGTGAGCGGGGGTTGCTCACCTGCACTTGCGTGCGGTGCAAGTGTCGCTTCGCTCGCAACGACATGCACAGATTCTGGACATGAGCCAATAGGGAGCGGTTTTGCTTTCCAAAAGCATTTCCGAACCTTCGCAAGGCTTTACGGGATGATTTTTATCTCCCCCAGAGATCGCATCAACGACTCTCTCGGCGTATCTGGGCCAGCCGCAGGTAAGCGCGAAACGTGTACCACCCCATCAGCCCGCACAGAAGCAGCCCCACCGCGCCATCCCGGTAGCCTTTCAGTACGACGTAGCGACGCCAGAATTCGCGGAGCGGCATCGACAGGTAGCTCCACGGACGGGGGCGTATCCCCTGCCGGTGGAGAATTTTGGCCTCAAAGTCCAGGTATCGGTTCTGTTTGGCACGAAAGTGGGTCAGCGTGTCGTAGTTGTAGTGGATGAGATGTTCTTGCAGATAGCCGGCTTCCCCATCGAGGATGACGGTTTCGTGGACTTCGCGGCTGGGGTCATAGCGGGCGCGGTCGGCGCGCAGCAAGCGGAGTTGGTGGTCCGGATACCAGCCGCCGCCGCGCATCTTGTGGCCCATAATGTAATTGTAGCGGGGCACCCACCAGCCGGCGTTCCTCCCTTCGCGGATGACCCGGCGCATCTCACCCGCCAGTTCGGGCGTGGCCCGTTCGTCGGCATCGATGAAAAAGACCCACTCGGCGCCCATATCTCGCGCGTCGGCCAGAGCCATATTGCGCTGCGCGGCGAAGTTGACGAATGGGTGCTGGACGACGGTGGCTCCTAATTCCTGGGCGATTTCCACCGTGCCGTCGTCGCTGTAGGAGTCTGATAGAAGTACGCCGTCGGTCCAGGCCACGCTTCGGATGCACTCGCCGATGTGTCGGGCTTCGTTTTTGGTGAGGATGACGGCGATGAGTTTGGACACAGGACGACTCCTCAATTGTAGCTGTTGTCCGCCAACTCGCCCACTTGCCGGTAGGCGACCAGGCGGCGTTCCAATGCCTGACCGCGGTAGCATCGGCGGGCGCGATGTGCCTCGACCCACAAGCCCAGCCGCACCAGGGCGCGAGCGGCCAGGTTGAAGGCCGATCCGTAGTGCTTGTTGAACAGGTGAAACCGACTGCGCCACAGCGCCACAAACATCTCGTCGCGGAACTGGCGCGTGCTGCCTCCAGCGTGATGCACAATCCTGGCCGTCGGGACACAATAGATGTCCCAGCCGGCCTTTTTGACTCGCATGCACCAATCAACCTCTTCGGCGTACATGAAGAACTCCTCGTCCATCAGGCCGACCCGCTGGATGACCTCGGCGCGGGTCATCATTGCTGCCCCCAGCGGGTGGTCTATGGCGAAGGGCCGACCTGCCCGGTAAAGGGCGGGTGGGTAGCGCCCGTTGAGGGGCGAGTCCAAAAAACGGCCAGGCCAGGGGAAAAAGTCGAACCAGATTTGCCACAGTGTGGGAAAACGAAAGGCGCTGTGCTGAAAGTGCCCGTCCGGGTAAACCAGACTCGCGCCAACGACCCCAACCCGGCTGGTGGCCCGCAAAAAATCGGCCATTTGTGCCAGCGCGTCGCCCTGTACCTCGGTGTCGGGATTGAGAAAGAGGACGAGACCGGGCCTCGGCGTGCTGGAGGCCGCGCCAAACCCCAGTTCGCGCAGTGCGGCGTTGTTGCCGCCGGCAAAGCCCCGGTTTTGGTCCAGGGCCAGCAGGCGGGCCTGGGGAAACTCGGCGCGCACCACGTCGGGGCTGCCGTCGGACGAGGCGTTGTCCACCACCCACACCTGTCCGGCGAGGGTGGTCTGCGACAGCCCGGCGAACACCGAGCGCAGACAGGCACGCAGCATATCGCGGGTGTTGTAGCTGACGATGATAATGGCCAGGTCGAGACAGGAGTCACTTACGCCGAACATAACCGCCGTTTTGATCCATCTTTTTGTGCGCGAATCGGTTTGGTTTGTGTGAGCCCACTATACAACAGATTCAGGAAATTTTCAACGATGCCCCGGATCGGGTGTGTTTGGATTTGGGGGCGAATTCTTGCGTCGCCCTGGAACAGGGATTCCGGGGCTACCTTTTCTGCGCCCATTCCCTGAAATCCGAACGTGCCCCCGGATCCGCAGTTGGACATTTGGCAGCGCCGGGAATCCCACGTATAATCACCCCGGGGGGTGAAGTCAATGTCAGAGGTTCCCAACAGCGATGCGTCTGGCAATTAACGGTTGGTTTTGGCATCGACCGGCCACCGGCAGCGGGCAGACGGTCCGCTATCTCGTCCCGGCCCTCGTCCGGCAAGACCCGTCGCTGGAGATCGTCCTGGTGGTGCCCGGATGGGAGACAGGGAGCAGGGAGGCCGAATCGTTTCTCCCACAGGTGACATTGCTGCCCGTCCCGTGTCGTCCCGGCAACCTGGGGAAACTTTGGTTTGAGCAAGTCACCTTCCCCCGCCTCTGTCGCCGGCTTGGCGTGGACCTGGCCCACGTCCCCTATTTTGCCTCTCCCCTGGCCCCCCTGGTGCCCACCGTCGTGACCATCCACGACCTGATCCCTATGGTATTGCCCCAATACCGGGGGAGCGCACTGGTCCGGTTTTACACCTCGTTGGTGGCCTCGGCGGCCACGCGGGCCCACCTCATCCTGGCCGACTCTCAGGCCAGCAAACAGGACATCCTGACGCATTTGAGAGTCCCCGAGGCCCGGGTGCGGGTGGTCTACCTGGCGCCTGCACCGCACTACCGACCCATTGACGACCCCGACGCCCTCGACGCCATCCGTCGCAAATACGATTTGCCCCAAACCTTCGTCTTGTGGCTGGCCGGCTTCGACGTGCGCAAAAACGCGCGGGCGTTGCTGCACGCCTATACCTGGGTCTACAGCGCACTGGGGGACGACTATCCGTTGGTGATGGCCGGCACCCTGCCGACGAAGGATACCCCCTTCTTCCCCGACCCGCGCCGCGTCGCCACCGAGTTGGGCGTGGCCGGTGTCGTTCGCTTCCCCGGCTGGATTGACGAGGCCGACAAGCCGGCGCTTTACAGCGCGGCGACGGTTTTCGCCTTCCCGTCTCGCTACGAAGGTTTTGGCCTGCCCATCCTGGAGGCGATGGCCTGCGGCACGCCGGTGGTCACCAGCAACGCGGCCTCCTTGCCCGAACTGGCCGGCGCGGCCGCCTTTCAAATTGACCCCGACGACCCCCGGCGGCTGGGCGCGGCCATCATCGCCCTTTGCATTCAGGGAAGTTTGCACCGGGAGATGCGTGAGGAAGGGCTGGGCCGGGCGGCGCAGTTTACCTGGGACAAGACCGCTCGCGAGACGTTGGCGGCGTACCGGCGCGCGCTGGAATCGGAAGCCGGGACGGAAGTCCCGGCTCCATAGCTCCATGAAATTGAGGATGAGGCTGGACAGTGTGGGGCCCGGTGC
>JAJRXB010000437.1 GCA_024276515.1 Chloroflexota bacterium | reverse complement strand
TGGCAGATGAATTCGAAAACTACCTGACCTCTCGCTCCTTTCCTTCAGCTATGCTGAATACCTACGGTTACAACGCCATCCACCCAATGTTCGAAGCCATCCGTCCAATGTTAGAATGATTTATCTATTAGTTTTCTTCCTTCTCACACCTCTTCCCCTTTGTGTGTTCCTGATGCTTGTTCGAGTTTTTCGATGAAATCCTCGCGCACGGGGTAGAAGATGTCCAGCAACTCTCAACAACAGGTGAGCGTCTTGGGAATCTCTCCCTCCTTCAACGGCCCAAAGGGGTTGCCGTATTGCCGGATGTTGGCGATCATCGTGCGATTGGCCTCCGTCTCTACCCCCTGGGCGACCACCCGCGCGCGCACCTGCTCCCCGGCCGGGTCGTGGCCCACGGGGCAGACCACCCGACAGGCCCGGCAGAGCGTGCATTGATAAAACACCGCCGAGGCGATGCCTCGGTCGGCCAGGATGGCCAGCCCCCGGGGGCTGACGTGCTCCCGGCGCAAAATGGTAAAGATGGGACAGACCTCGCGGCACAGGCCACATTCGATGCAGGGTGCGTTGTCAATCGGCTCGTTCAGCATAACTTCCCCCGGTTGATGACGTTCTGTGGATCGTAGGTCTCTTTCAATTGCCGGATCTCGGCGCGGAAGGCGGCGCCGACCCAGGGCTTCTTTTTCAGGCCGATGCCGTGCTCCCCGCTGACCCGGCCACCCCAGCCGGCCACCTGATCGTAGAGAGAGGTGATGCGGTCGTCGCCGGGACGGAAGCAGGGGTGCACGATGCCCAGACCCAGGTGCCCAAAGGCGGGGATTTCCTGCGTCTCCAGCCAGGCCAGCAGTGAGGCCAACCCCTCCCCCTCGACCTGCGGGTCCTCGATGACGGGGTGTCCGCTGCGGGCCAGCACCGGGTAGAGGCCGTCGCGGGCGCACCACAGGTCGGCGATGCGGGCCGGGTCGTTTATCTCCCCACCCGCCGAGTCGAACTCGGCCAGCAGGTGCGGGCGCGCTTCCCAGCCGATGGCCGCGGCCGCGTGGCGGTTGAGGTACTCCAGCGCGGTGAGGCGGGGAGCCTGCCCTGAGCCTGTCGAAGGGTCGGCCAGCCATTTGTCGCGCTGCGCCAGCAGCGACGCCTCGTCGTCGAAGGCCAGCAGCGAGACGGTGCGCTGCGCCGGCAGTGGCGCCAGCCGCACGGTGGCTTCGACGATGAAGCCGGTCACCCCTTCCCGGCCCACCGCGTCGTCCAGCGCGTCGCCGGTCAGGTGGTGCAGACGGCCCATGCCGTCCACCAGAGTAATCGCCTCGATCCAGGCCCGCATGGTGCCGTAGCGCACGGCGCGCAGACCGGCCGCGTCGGTGGCGATCATGCCGCCGATGCTGGCCGCCCGGTGGCTGCCGGGGATGACGGGCAGAAAGAGGCCCTCCTTCGCCAGACGACGGTTGAGGCCGCCCAAAACGACCCCGGCCCCCACCTGCACCCGGCGTTGTTCGACCTCTACGGGGCCGGTGTGGGTCAGGCGCGACAGATCTACCACCACCGAACGCTGGGGCGTGGCCCCGCCGCACAGGCCCGTACCGGCGCCGCGCGGCGCCAGATCAACATCCTCAGCCCGCGCCCATTCGACCAGGGCGGCCACTTGCTCCGCTTGCGATGGCCAGGCCACGGCCAGACACTCCCCCTCCAGGCGGGAGGCGTCGCGGCTGTACACAATTTTATCTTCGACAGCGGTAGAGACGTTTTCGGGGCCAAGAAGCGTTTGCAGGCGTTCCAGGTTCATAAACCGGCCTCCGTCTCCCCACTGCCGGCCAGGGCCTCGGCCAGGGCCTCGCTGAATTCCAGCACCTCAAGCCCGTCGGCGCGCGCGGCGTCTTTGAAGTGGGCGTAGCACAGGGGGCAGGCCGTGCACAGCCGGCCGTTTTCCACCTGGGCCAGTCGCTCGCGGGCGATGGCGTCGGCCAGGTCGGGGAAGTTGGACTTGACCCCGCCGCCCGCGCCGCAGCACAGGCTGTGCTCCCGGTTGTCGGGCAGTTCCGTCACCTGCCACCCGGCCCCGGTCAGCAGTTGGCGCGGCTCGTCGTAGATGCCAGACCAGCGCCCCAGGTGGCAGGGGTCGTGGTAGGTGATGGGGAGCGAGGGGGCGGAGGTGCAAGGGTGCTGGGGTGCTGAGGAGAACTCTCCCCTGCTCCCTGGCTCCCGTGCCCCTCTGCTCTTTCGCTCAAGAAGCACCTGGGTTACGTGATACGCCTCCAGCCCATAGTCGTGCTTGAGGGTGTGGTAGCAACCGGGGCAGTTGGTGATGATTTTGCGGACGCTGAAGCGGGCGAAAATCGCCAGGTTTTTCGCCTTCAGTTCCTCGAAGTCGGCGGCGTAACCGGCCCGCTTGACCGGGCTGCCGCAGCACAGCGTTTCGCCGTCCAGGACGATGAAGTCCACCCCGGCGCGGCGCAACAGGGCTTCGTAGCGCTCTCTGACGTCCGGCAGGGCGTATTGGGTGACGCAGCCGGGGTAGTAGAGGGTGTTGCTCCCGGCCAGTTTTTCCAGCCATCGTTTGAGCACGGGATTCTCCCTACTTTTCCGGCTTGCGAATGGACACCCGGAACTCCACCTCGGCTTCCGGGGTGTCTGGGTCGTTGCTGCGCAGGTAGATAATCCGCAGCAGGTTGCCGTACAGGTTGTCCTCGGTCGGGTCGAGCGTGACCCGCAATTGGGCCGACTCGCCGGGGGGGATGATCTCCCGGTCGATGGTGGCCTGAGTGCAGTCGCAAGAGGTGCTGACCTTTTTGATTTGCAGGGGGCTGCCCCCTTCGTTGCGCACCGTGTAGGTCAGCTCCAAAGGTTCCTGGGGCATTTCGCCCAGGTCCTGCGACGGCGGCTCCACCACGATGCGCGGCGGCGAAGCGCCGCAGGCGGCCAGCAAAAGGCCGGCAATCATCACCAGGGCAAGGGCCAGGCCCCGTGTCCACGATGAACGGTCTCCTCTTGTGCGAATCATACGATCTCTCTCCTCGTTATTGGCAGTACTTACGCAGTGACCGTTCAGCCTCCTTTCAGTAAACGCGACTGACGTCGCCCCTACAGGGCCTTTGGCCACAAAGCTCGCCTACGCGGGCTAAAAAACCAGTCCACGCA
>JAJRXB010000436.1 GCA_024276515.1 Chloroflexota bacterium | reverse complement strand
CATAACAATCTCCTTGTCCATAACCGCCGACCACGTGTTTTAAAAGTCGCAATTTACGCATCGGTAGTGACAACTTCAGTCGTTTTCAGGCAGGCAAGTAACGACTGAAGTCGTCACTACGCGCACCGAGCACTTTTAAAACACCCTCGGACCGCGAACTGCCCGATTTGCTGGTGGCCGGCGGTCGGCTGTGTGCTGTCGGCGGTCATTTTACCACCAGAGGGGCTAATCCGCCAATTCGCCGACGACGACCAGCCGGTGGGTGTCGACCAGATAGGGGTAGCAGGTTTGCAGGGTGGCGATGGGTTCTGTGGTGGGATACATCACGCTCACGTCGGTGGGGTCAATCACCCGCTTGGAGGTGACGACGTAGCGATATGCCTGGTCGCCGCTGTAGACGAAGAACTCGTCGCCCAGCTCCAATTGGTCCAGGTAACGGAAAATCTCGCCGAAGATGTCGTTGTGCGCAGCCAGGTACATATTGCCCCGCTCGCCGGGGTTGGCCGAACCGGGCAAATGTCCTACCCCTTTCTTCAAATCATCCCAGGTGACTCCTTGAACGAGGGGGGCGTCCACGTTGATGGCGGGGATGACGATGCGGGTGGGGTAAGCAGCGCTGGGGGTGGGGACCGGCTGAGCAGGGACAGGCTGCACCCATTGTTGCAGGTGGGCCGGCACGTCCGGCACGGCGCCGCCCGGCGAGGTAGGGGAAGTGTGGCCGCCGGGCAGCCGGTCAAAGTTGACCAATGGCGTGGGGGTGGGCGCAGGAATCACCGATTCGGGCGCTTCGCGGGCCATCACCACCTCCTCGTTGAGGGTGCGGAGAGAGTCGTAGGAACCGATCAACACGGCCACCAGTCCGGCCAGGGCCAGGATTTCCAGGGCCAGCAACAGGCGGTCGCGCACCCGGCCTAACTTGCCCGGCGCCGGGTCGGAGTCCTGGCTCGACAGCGGGCGCACATTGGACGACCGAAAGCGTCCGGCGACCGGCCACGGCGACTTTGGCGCGCGAGACGGCGGGGGTGTCTCGTCGGCCAGCAAGGGGCTTCGATCTGCCAATCGTCCCTCGGCGGCCAGCCTTCGCAGTCGCTCCCGCCGCGCCTGCCGGCGCTTGATGAGCAAAATTTGCTCCAGCTCCTCTATGCTCAGTTCGTCAACCGTTCGCCTGTCGGCCATTTTTTCTCTTTACGTAATTACTTCGCCGCCTCATTGCTCGCCGCCGTGGACGACGACGTCTCGCCGGGCGAGTTCGGCCAGGAAGGGATCGGGGTCCAGGCAGCCTTCGGGGGCGTACACGCCGGGGGGTAGATTGTTTTGCGCCAGCATCACCGCGCCGATGGCGGCCGGGATGCCGGTCAGCCGGCCCATTTTGTCCACGACGGCGTAGCTGACCGTCTCGCGCGCTCCTTCTTTGAACCCAATCACATCCACGCGCGCGCCGGAGAAGGGGACGCCCCCGGCCCCCAGCAGCCCTTCGATCTTGTGAATCAGCCGGGCCGTGCGCTCGATGCGCTTCGGCGTTTTGCTCACCCCCAACTTCACCAGCACGTCGGCCAGGGTGTTGTTCCAGGCGGGGGTGAGGCCGCCCTTGAGGGTGACGGTTTGCACCGGGATGTAACGGGGGATGGTCAACGGCTCGGGATGCCCGCAATGGAAGACCTCGATTTTGCCCAGCGGTTCGGGAAACT
>JAJRXB010000435.1 GCA_024276515.1 Chloroflexota bacterium | reverse complement strand
GCCGGTGACCTGGACAACGACGGCGACCCAGACCTGGTTTCAGGGCAATACGGCCACCCCCGCATCCTGGCCTGGGAAAACGACGGCAACCCGTTCGGAGGGACGTGGACCTCGGTCAGCCTGACCCCCAGCCCGACCGATTCGGTTCGGGCTCTGGCGCTGGCCGACCTGGACAACGACGGCGACCTGGACCTGGTGTCGGGCACTGGCCTATACAATGCGTACAGCAACGAAGGACCGGAGCGGCGCGTCATCCTGTGGGAGAATCTGGGGTCGCCCTTTGGGGGGAGCGGTTGGGATCGCTACGACATCGCCGTGGTGACGTATTCTGTGCTGGCGGCCACCACCGCCGACCTGGACGCCGACGGGCACGTGGACATCGTCATTGGCCTCGACCGGGCGGCGGGAACGGGCTCGACGACCGACACCGCAAAGTGGCCCGACGTTTACCAGGTGCAGGCTTTTCAAAACGACGGCACACCTTTCACCGGGGCCTGGACCGCCACCATTGTGGGACGCGACCCGGCGACGGTGAGCATCGCCCGGGTCGGGCACGATTTTTGGGGCGCGCCCGTCTTCGCGGTTGAGGCCGGCGACCTGGACAACGACGGCGATTTGGACCTGGTGACCGGCGACGAGATCAGAGCCGATTACCAGATCAAAGTCTGGGAGAACGACGGCACTCCCTTCAGTGGTGAGCTGTGGCGACCCACGGCCGTCTGGTACGATCGGCCGGATCGTCCCTGGATGGCAGCCTCGGTCTACGACGTTGAGCTGGGCGACGTCAACCAGGATGGGTATCTTGATATTCTGTCCGGCAGCGGGGAGGGCGAAGGGTACGAAGTCAGGGTTTGGGAGAACAGCGGCACACCCTTTGGCACCTACATCACCGATACCAGTTGGGTCCGCCACCTGGTCGCTCGAACCGGACCCTACACCGACGACGCCGGCATCCGATCCGTCGCCCTGGCCGACCTGGACCGGGACGGCGACCTGGACGTCCTGGCCGGCAGCGAGCTTTTCGACGAGATAACCAATGGTCCTGCCCAGGTATACGCCTGGCAGAACCAGGGCGGCAGCGTGGCCGAATATGCGGCGCCCCGGGCGCCGGCGACGCTGGACGGCGGGGCCACCGACGACCTGCTCCGCGTCGTCTCCGAACATCGGGGCCGGGCGACGGATCACAACGTTGAGCTGGCCGAGTGGCGCTTGCACCTGGCCGACGCCGCCGGGGCTCCCCTGACGTCGGAGCAGGCCAACGCCCTCATCGAGGACCTGGCCATCTATCACAGCACCAACGGAAGCTGGGATGCCTCGGACACGCTTCTGGTCACGGTCCCCGACCTGGCCCTCACCAATGGGGCGCAAACGATTCCCTTCGCCGACGGGAATTCCTACCTGGGGCTGGCCCCCTCTGAGCAAAAGGCGTATTTCGTGGTGGTCACATTGACCCAGGACGCCGCTTTCCACACTCCCAGCAGCTTCCAGATCATCTTCGACGCCGACGCCGACTCGATTGTGGAAGACCGGACCACCGACACGTCGGTGATGGTGGAGGACACAGAGCCCATCAGCTCCGGCCTGGTGCAGGCCACGACGACGGCGACCGAGGTGCGCATCGAGAGCGCACCCGATGGAAGCGGCTACGAGATCACCACCGAGACGCTGACGGCCGGCGAATCGCTGGTGGTTTACGCCAACGCCTACGAGGGCAGCAGTTTCATCGCCAACGTGCCCGTCACCTGGACGCTGATCAACCTCACCGGCAGCGTCACCACCACCGATCTGACGCCGGCCGGCGACCGTCGCAGCGCGACGCTCACCGCTCGTGGCGCAGGGACCGCTCAAATCCAGATCACCTCTATCGTAACCGGCGACACCACCGGCGACATCACCATCGTCCCCGGTGCGCCCCACACGGTGACCGTGGCGGCCAACCCAACCATCATCCCGGCGAACGGCCAATCCACCTCTACCTTGACGGCCACGGTGGTTGACGTTTACAACAACCTGGTGAGCGACGGCACGTCGGTGACGTTCACCACCAGCGCCGGCGACCTGCCCGCCAATCCCTACGTGGCGGCGACGGCTGATGGCCAGGCGACGGCCGTGCTGACCTCGTCTACCCAGGCGGGGACGGCGGTCGTCACCGCTGCTTCGGGCACGGCGAGTGGGAATGCCACCGTGGACTTCGTCGTCGGCACCCTGGCGCGCATCGAAATAAGCCCGACGACGACTGCGCTCGACCCGGGCGGAACCCAGCAGTTCCAGGCCATCGGCTACGACGAGTACGACATCCCCACCTATGACATCGCCGTCACCTGGAGTGTGCTCGACCTGGACAGTGGCAGTATCACGGCTGGTGGCCTGTTCACCGCAGGCGCTACGGACGGGGTCTACGTTGGCACGGTGCTGGCGACCACGGGGACTCTCACCAATACCGCCTCGGTGACGGTGAACAACCTGGCGCCGGTGGCGGTGATTTCGGGGACCTACAGTGGATACGAGATAACTCCCATCACCTTTGATGGATCCGTCTCTTCGGATGCCAACGGCGATCCTCTCACCTATACCTGGCGGTTTGGCGATGGTGGCACGGGTGGCGGGCCGACGCCGGCTCACACGTATCCTGTGGTTGGAACTTACGTCGTCACCCTCACCGTCGAAGACGACGACGGCGCGACGGGGGTTGACACAACCACCGTGACCGTCAGCGACGTGGTCCCTGTGGCCGAGGCAGGAGGGCCCTACACCGGTCAGGCCGGCGAGGCCATCACCTTCGACGGCAGCTCGTCCAGCGGTGACGTGATGACCTATACCTGGGACCTGGACGACGACGGTTTCTTCGAGACCGCAGGCGTCACCGCCACCGCTACCTTCACCGCCGGGGGCACGTTCACCATCACGCTGAGAGTCGAAGACGACGATGGCTGGGTCCGCACCGACCAGGCCGGGGTGAGCGTCTCTGCCGCCGCCTCAAGCAACAGGGTCTTTCTGCCCTTCATCGTAAAAGAGTAGAGGCAGACCTGTGTGTCTGCC
Organism: Chloroflexota bacterium; assembly: GCA_024276515.1. Taxonomy (GTDB): domain Bacteria; phylum Chloroflexota; class Anaerolineae; order 4572-78; family NAK82; genus JAJRXB01. The sequence goes on along the minus strand of JAJRXB010000435.1, from coordinate 1,320 downwards.
CCCAATGGAGCTACGCCCTGCGCTCACGACGGGTCAGGGACCCGTCGTGAGCAACAAAGCGGGCCCCTGGTGTTATCGGCCAGGGGCCGTTTGCTTTTTAGCGATAAGATAAGGCGACTGAAGTCGCCCCTGAAGGCTCCGGGCCGAGCGTCGGCCTGCGCCGACGCTGCCGGCGTCCACGGAGGTGGACGCTTGGCCGCCAGGCCTCCAGGAGCGGTTTCAACCGCCTGTTTGTCCAATGCCCGGTTGGATGCCGTCACAAATTTACGCGCACATAATCAATGTCGGTGTAGCCGCTGCCATAGGGTAATTGCCATGGGTTTCCACCGGGATTGCTGCGCGTGCCCTCGCAAATACCCAGGCCGGCTTCCTGCGCGCAGAACAGAAAGTCGTGGGCGCCATCCATTCCCCATGACCACTCGGCCTTGACGAAGTCGGTCATCACGCAGTCGGCAGCCACCGGGTCGGTGGAAAAGAAAAGACTGTTGGGGGCGTCATCGCCAAAGGTAGACCACTTTCTTGGTGTCTGGGTAGCTCCCGATGCTCCATAGAGCCCATCGGCCAGAATGAGCACAGTTTTGTCCTTGATATTAGAATTGCTGTAGATGTCAACCAGCGGGCTGTAGTCGGGGTCGTAGAGAGAGTTGGAAGGATTGATGTAATAGTGCAGGTTATCGGGATCGCCCCGGATAATAACGTTCAGGCTGCCAAAATGGTTCTTGAAACCCAGTGTGACCGGATGGATCCCATGTTTCTTGAGGATGGGCACGTTGATCAGGTAAGTGGCCTGGGCCAACAGGTCGGGCAGCCAGCGGTCGGTGAGATTGCCGTCGGGATCGGCAAAGGCAATGCGCAGGCTTTCGTTGTTTTTGCTGAAGGTAGCCGCCTGGACGCCGGTGCACGCTCCTTTGCCAAAAAATACCACTCCCGGGTAGAGAGCCAGGATAGGATTGCGGAGACGGTCTGGGATGTAGCGCCCGCCTGTGGTGGCGTCGTAAAGCCAGATGTCCCCCTCCTGGACGCCTGCTGTTTTAAGAGAAGCGATCAGCCCGATGAGGGGCTGGGGTAGGGCATCGATTGCATTATCGCTGTCACCGCAACCGCTGGCGTTGTTCAGGTTCATCTTGATGGCGATCTTCTGCCCCGACTGATAATTGGGGATCAGTTGCTTCCAGGCTGCCTGAACGGAACTGGTTCCCGTCAGCTCCATCAGGCCGCGCTCCACCATATTGGTCACCACCGATTGGTTGACGTAATCTCCATACCAGGTGGCGTCGAAGTTCCAACTGGTGGCATCTGGATCGTGAATGTGAACCACTC
>JAJRXB010000434.1 GCA_024276515.1 Chloroflexota bacterium | reverse complement strand
GCGTCTGGGCGAGACGTTGGTGTTGCCCAGGGCGCCGAAGAGCCCATCTCCCAGGATCAGCACCGTCTTATCCCGGATGTGGGGGTTGAGGTAAATGTCCACCAGGGGGCTGTAGTTGGCACTGTAGGATGAGCTACCAGGATTGATGTAGGCATGCAAGTCGTCGTTCCCTCCTCCTTGGACATACTTGATGGTGCCGAAGTGGTTCTTCAGCCCCAATGTCACGCCGCTGGTGCCATGGTCCTTCATAATGGGCACGTTGATCAGGTAGTCGGCGTTGATCACCACATCGGTCAACCGCCGGTTTTTGAGGTTGGAGTGCTGGAAAGTGACCTCGGCGTTGGGATCATTGCTGGTGAAGGTGGCATCTTCCCGGCAGCCCGCACCATCGAAGAAGCGGACGCTGCTGTAGGGGCAGCCGTTCACAAAACGATCGGGGAGCGGCCGGGAGGCGTCGAAGACCCAGATGTTGCTCTCGGCGACGCCGAAGCTCTTGAGCGTGGCGATTAACGCGTTGACCGGTGCGATCAGCCCGTCTATCACATTGTCGCTGTCCGCGCAGGCCGAGTTGTTGAAGTTGACCTTGATGGCGATCTTCTGCCCCGACTGATAATTGGGGATCAGTTGCTTCCAGGCTGCCTGAACGGAGCTGGTTCCCGTCAGCTCCATCAGGCCGCGCTCCACCATGTTGGTCACCACCGATTGGTTGACGTAATCTCCATACCAGGTGGCGTCGAAGTTCCAACTGGTGGCATCTGGATCGTGAATGTGAACCACTCGTCCATTGCCCGGCGCCGAGCCTGAACTGGGGTTTTTGAAGATGAGGGGCAGGTAAACAAAGTTATCCAACGTTTGGGCCATCGCTTTGAAGCCAAGCCCTTTTGCCACCTGTTGCAGGCCCAGCCCCCCGGCCGCGACCGCCATGCCCTTGAGCAAGTGCCGTCGCGAGATTCTCCTGTTCTTCATCGGTCTCTCCCTCCCTCTTTTGCCCTATTGCATTTTCAAGGTACAGTATATATTTTGCCTCAGCTAAATTGCCTATTCAATGATACAATGGTACCACGACGACTGTCTGGTCTGGCTAATACTACAACCGCACTTCCCCTTTTGAGGGGACAGAAGGTGACTGTCACCTGGGGCATCTACGGTTGTAGTACTAACTCATTGGCTCATCAGCGATGCCCAGCGGCGGCATGCGCAGGTATTCGGTGGTACGCCCCTTGCGGGTGAAGTCGTCGAAGGCGCGCTGCACCTGGACCTCCGTCAGCCCCATCGCCCCTGCCACCTCCGGCACCGGCACGTCGTGCTCCTGCGCGTACCACAGCAGGTCCATCGTCTCGAAGGGGAGACGGAAGAAGAACTCCTGCTGGGTGCTGTGGGCGCTGTAGGTGTCGGTCGTCGGCGGACGCTGCCGAACCTCCTCCGGCACGTCCAGGTACTCCGCCAGTTGATACACCTGCGTTTTGAACAGGTGCGCGATGGGTTTCACGTCCACGCCGCCGTCGCCGTATTTCACGAAGAAGCCCTGGTCGTGCTCGTTTTTGTTGGCGGTGCCGATCACCGCGTAGTTGCGCAGCTCGGCGTGATAGTAGAGCATCGCCATCCGGGTCCGTTGCTTGAAGTTGGAGGCGGCCACGATCTGGAAATACTCGCGCAGGGGCAGCCGTTTGTTCTTCTCCTCCCCGTCGGGGGTGACGATGGTCAGCGAGAAGACGTTGAGGGTGTCGTCGTCCAGCACGTTTTGGGGCAGCACGATCTTGGCCTTGTAGCCGGCAGCGGCGTCGTATTCGGGGAAGACGCGCCGGATGGCCTCGTCGCGGCGGGGGTAGCAGCCGAAGCCTTCCAGCACCGGAGTGATGTCCTCCAGCACCGGCTCCACCCCGTAGTGATGAGCCACCAGGCGGGCCAACGTTTCGCTGTCCGGGTCGGAGTCCTTCTCCGGCATCATGATGGCCGCCACCCGGCGGGGACCGAAGGCGCGCACGCACAGGGCCAGCACCACCGACGAATCTACCCCGCCGCTGATGCCGACCACCCCACCACGGCGGCGCATCACCTGGCCCACGGTGTGCCGCAGCATCGAGACGATGCGCTCGCTTTCGGCCTCCGGGTCTATGTCGAGGACGTGTTTGCCAAAGCTCATAATTACGCTCCTAAAACCAATACCTGTTGGCTCAAATAACAACCTTGCCCCTTGCCCGACGCAAACTGTAAGCGTTCACCCCCTCCCCTTCGTAGGGGGAGGGTTGGGGTGGGGGTGGCGGAGATGCCGGAGAAACTACCTGCATCCGGGGCGGAATCTCTCTCCGGGCGAGATTCCACCCTCCCTCGGCCCCTCCCTGGCAGGGAGGGGTGAACCCTTACCGCAGACTTTCACGTCGTCGGCTGCGGACAGGGGGGGCGGCATTTTGAAATCGGACACGAATTGCAGGTGGACGAGCTGGCTGGAGAGGATCCCGGCCAGCGCCATGTCGTCGGTCTCGCTCAAGCGCATCCCCCGCTCGATCTTGCCCACCAGTTGACTCACGGCCGCCGGCTTGAAAAGCCCGGTCGCCCGCACTCCCTCCGGCGACAGCAGATCGCGCACGTAGTCGGGGGGTGTGGCCTCCCCTGCGGAGAGGGGGAAGAAGCTGCGATGGATGGGCGCCCGGTAGGGACGCTTGGGCCGTCGCCAGATTTCGTCGGGCAGCCACTCGCGGGCCAATTGCTTGAGCAGATACTTCTCGGTCAGACCGCGCAGTTTGAGGCGCGGGGGCAGCCGGTTGCAAAATTCTACCACCCGATAGTCGAGGAAAGGGAAACGTCCTTCCACGGAATGAGTCATCGCCATCCGGTCCCCCTGGGACGAGAGCAGGTATTGGGAGAGGAAGATGGTGATCTCCAGATATTGGGCCCGGTGCAGCGGATGCCACCGGGCGAAGTCGGGCGGGTAATAGATTTCCGAGGCCTCGGAGACGTCGGAAGTCTGGGCCGCCTGCCGCAACTCGTCGGAGAAGAAGCGTTTGGCGCGGCCGGTGTTGCGCCAGCGGATGGCGTGGGAATAGTCGGGCGCGTCCAGGTCGGTCAGCCCCTCGCGGAAGAAGGCGGCCAGATAGGCCCCGCTCCCGCTGGAGAGGTCGGAGACGTAGGGGTAGAGCCGTTTGAGCAGGGTCGGGCGCAGGCGGGACTCCGGTTGCCGGGCCCAAAAGCGCCGGACCTGGGCCTCTTTGAAGATGTTGTACCCGGCCAGGAACTCGTCGGCCCCCTCGCCGGTCAGCACCACTTTGAAGTTGTGATCCTGCACCAGTTGGGACAGCAGGAAAAGGGGTGCGGGCGAGGTGCGCATCACCGGTGTCTCGGTGTGCCAGATCACGTCGGGGAAGACGCGGCCAATGTCGGCGTGGGTGGCGTGGACGACCTGGTGCTCGGTGCCCAGGAAACGGGCCATCTGGCGCTGATACTCGCTCTCGTCGAAGTCGGGGTCGCTGAAGGCGATGGAGAAGGTGTCCAGCCGGTTGCCGGTGTGGTTGCGGATGATGGCGGCGATGGTGGACGAGTCGAGGCCCCCGCTCAGATAGGCGCCGACGGGCACGTCGGCGCGCAGGCGAATCTGGGCGGCGTCCACCAGCAGCGCCCGAAACTCGTCCAGATAGTCGTCCGCTTCCCGCCGGGGCTCGTCGTCGGTGGGGAAGCTCACCTCCCAGTAGCGCTCGACCGTCACCTGATCCTGGCGGGCCAGCAGGTAGTGGCCGGGCGGCACCTCCCAGACGTCGCGGAAAACGGTGCGCGGCGAGAGGGTGCTCCAAAAGGTGAAGATCTGGTCCAGGGCCACCGGGTCCATCTCGGCCCGGACGCGCGGGTCGGCCAGGAGGGCTTTGATCTCGGAGCCGAAGACCAGCGCGCCGTCGGTCAGCGTGTAGAAGAGGGGACGGATGCCCAGCCGGTCGCGGGCCAGGAAGAGCGTCTGCTCCTGAGCGTCCCAGATGGCGATGGCGAACTGTCCGTTGAGGTGGGCCAGGCAGTCGGGGCCGTAATCTTCGTACAGGTGCAAAATGACCTCGGTGTCGGTGTGGGTGGCAAAGCGGTGGCCGCGTGCCTCCAATTCGGGGCGCAGTTCGACGTAATTGAAAATCTCGCCGTTGAAGACGATCCACAGTGTCTCGTCCTCGTTGGCGATGGGTTGCTGACCGCTGCTCAGGTCTATGATGCTCAGGCGGGCGCTGCCCAGCCCCACCCGGTCGTCCAGGTAAATACCGAACTGATCCGGCCCCCGGTGACGGATCATGGCCAGCATCTGGCGCAGGGTCAGTTCTTCGATAGGGTGAGAAACGGTCAGGTTCAGGGTGCCGACGATGCCGCACATTGTGTTATTCCGTAACGCAGTACGCAGTACGTACTACGTCAGTCCCGTCTTCTTGATTTTGCCCGAGCTGGTCTTGGGCAGTTCGTCCCGAATCTCCACGTATTTGGGGACCATCAGGTCTTCCAGGTGGGCGCGGCAGTGGGCCAGCACCTGGGCCTCGGTCAACTCGGCCCTGTCGAGGACGACGAAGGCTTTGATGGCCTGGCCCAGAATGGGGTCGGGCACGCCGACGACGGCCGCTTCTACCACGCCCGGCAGAGCGTAGAGCACGTTCTCCACCTCTTTGGGCGACACCTTTTCGCCCCGGCTCTTGATGATGTCGTCTTTGCGACCGACGAAGTACAGGTAGCCCTCTTCGTCCATACGGAAAAGGTCGCCGGTGTAACACACCCGCTCGCCGGGCAGGGGGCCGGGGCGATAGCGTTCGGCGGTGGCTTCGGGGTCTTCCCAGTAGCCGCGCATCACGTGTCGGCCCCGGACGACCAGTTCGCCGATCTGACCCGGCCCCAGCCGGTGGCCCTCCTCGTCCTCGATCCAGACTTCGGTGCCGGGGATGGCGATCCCCACCGAGCCGGGCCGCCGGTCCAGTTGGTCGGGGGGCAGGTACAGGGTGCGCTTGGTCTCCGTCAACCCGTACATCGAATACAGAGTGACCCCAGGGAACTTCGCCCGCAGTTCCTGGATGTGGCTGGGGGGCAGGGCGGCGGCGGTGTTGGTCAGATAGCGCAGGCTGGACAGGTCGTAGGGGGTCAGGTCCATCTGCAGCAGGATGGCGAAGATGGTGGGCACGCCGGGAAAGCCGGTCACCCGCTCCTCCTCCATCCGCTTCAGAACCGCCGCCGGGTAGGCAAAGGAGCGCTCCAACACCAGCCGGCCGCCGAACTTGAAGACCATCAGCAGTTGGTACAGGCCGTAGTCGAAGGAGAAGGGGAGCACGTTGATGACGACGTCCTCTTCCACGTTTTCCAGGTATTCGATGATGGAACTGGCGGCGAAGAGGACGTTGCTGTGGTCGCTCATCACCCCTTTGGGGTCGCCGGTGCTGCCGGAGGTGTAGATCAGGCAGGCCAGGTCCAGGTCGATGTTGACCCGGGGTGGGCGACGGGCGGGGTAGGTGGCCTGCACCGCGTCGAAGTCCAGGCAGCGGTCGCGTTCGGCGGCGGCCTGGGCGGCGCGCTTGCCGCAGAGGACGCCGAACTTGAGCGACGGCACGTCGGCCATCATCTGGTCGAGCAGGGAGGCCTTGCGCGCTTCGGCCAGCAGGGCGGTGACGCGGCAGTTGTTGAGGATGTAGGCCAGCTTGTCGCGCTTGGTGGTGTGGTTGACGACGACGAACACGCCGCCCGCTTTGAGGGTGGCGAAGATGCCCACCACCGCTTCGACGGAGTTGTTGAGGTAAACCGCCACCCGGTCGCCGCGCCGAACGCCACCCTCGATCAGGGCGTTGGCCAGGC
>JAJRXB010000433.1 GCA_024276515.1 Chloroflexota bacterium | reverse complement strand
TCGTGGATACGGCTGCGGGCCGAAGCGCCTTCCAGCCCAATTTGCTCCGCCATTTGGGCCAGTGTCCACCCTTTCCACTCACGGATGGCCCTCAACTTTTCCGGCAACCGCTCGGGCGTCCGCCGTGGGCGTCGTGGGGTCATCGTCGCTCTCCACGTGTTCGCAAATAAGAACAGGCCCCAAAACAACCGACGGCCAAGCTCCCTGGCTCAGCCGTCAGAAAAACCGTATCCTGCACCGTGTCCCATGGTGGTTCCTGGAACGCGCTAATTCTCATCCTTGCACACCTCAATCCCCAACCCTCGCAGCACCCGCCGGGCTTCACTGGCGTCGAAATCGGCTGTAGGCAGCCCGGCCAACTGGCTCACCAGCCACTTGGCTCCCACCTTGCGCTCGTCCATCAATACGTACCACGTCCGGTATCGGTCGGGATCGCCTTGCCCCTCGGCCAGCGCCCGGCGGGCCACGTCCAGCGCCTCTTCCGGGGTCATCGAAATCTGCCGGCCCCGTATCCGCACTGGGCGGGTGCTCACCAGGGGCAAAGTGGGCTGGCGGGACGTTGGTCTCTCTCTCCCTGGCTCGTGTTCGATGCCGTACAACCAATTCCGCAGCTCGGTCAGCTTCCGTCCAAACGGAGATCGAGACACTGTGACCGCAACAGTCGGCGGCAACACGGTCTCGTAGCCGTCCAGCGCCAGCAAATAGGTTTGCCCCAACGACACGAACAATTCACCGTATGCTTCGTCAGTCATCGCCTCTTCAAGCCGGGCCAGCACTTCAGAGCGCAACTCGGTCGCCCGCTGACGGGTCATGAGGCGATCATAGTTGCGGGTGGGCTCGTCCCCACGGATCAGGCCGTACTCGGCAGAGAGGACGTACACATCCACGTCATTGGCCATGTCGGGACGTTCGCGCACGAACTTACGCCAGACGCGGAAGGCTGGCCCATCGTAACGCTCGATGGCCGGTACGCACCCGGGGGTATCTCTCTTCGCTCGTGAGCAACTGAGCAACAGGCACCGCTTCATTGAGCGAGCCGCCGCCTTGATGGCCTCTTCGCGCAGGCGACAACTATCGCACACCCCGCATGGCTCGTCGCCTCCCTGGTAGCAACTCCACGTCTCGTTGAGGGGTACACCCAACTGCCAGGCCCGTCGCACGATGTCTACCTTGGACAGATGCTGCAACGGGGCCACGATGCGGATGGGTCGGCCTTCGACGGTGCGCTTGGTGGCCAGGTCGGCCAGTGCCTGGAAAGCAGCGATGAACTCCGGCCGGCAGTCAGGATAGCCGGAATAGTCCACGCTGTTCACGCCGATGTAGATGGCGTCGGCGTCCAGCACCTCAGCCCAGGCCAGGGCCAGCGACAGGAAAATGGTGTTACGCGCTGGGACGTAAGTGGCCGGGATAGTGTCCTCTTGCACCCCGCCGGTCGGCACCGGGAGGCGTTCGTCGGTCAAAGCCGATCCGCCCCACAGTGACAGGTCGAGGGGCATTAGCTGGTGTTCCACTGCGCCCACGGCCCGCGCTATGCCCTGGGCGGCCTGCACTTCTCGCTGGGCCCGTTGGCCATAGGTGATGGTCAAAGCATAGATGGTGTAGCCATCGGCACGGGCCTGGAAGGCACAAGTGGCGCTATCCATCCCACCGGATAAAAGAACAACGGCTTTGGGTTGAGGCTTGCCGCTCATAGGTCTACGCGCAACGGGTTGAAGTCCGTATCGTAGTCGTAC
>JAJRXB010000432.1 GCA_024276515.1 Chloroflexota bacterium | reverse complement strand
CGACAGAGGATACTGAAACTTTGAAATCGCTATCGCTGAATCGACCAATTTTCTGCCGCTTCAACCAACGATCCGCGACAGAGGATACTGAAACCAAATCAACGCACCAGAATTCGATTGATGCACCTTCCGCTTCAACCAACGATCCGCGACAGAGGATACTGAAACTCTGCCAACGCCGCTCTGGCAAATGCTCAGCCCATAGCTTCAACCAACGATCCGCGACAGAGGATACTGAAACCAACTTAATGATGGAGAGATCCGATTTCAGGTCGTACAGCTTCAACCAACGATCCGCGACAGGGAGGGAAAGACCAGTTCTGACTGGTTACGAACTGGTTACGAAAAAGCGTAACCAGTCAAGGAACTGGTTACGCTTGGGAGACAGAGCTCACAGCAGGGGCAACGCTACCCCAGCCAGTGCGTGAACAAGCGGCTTACGTGTCTGAGGTCTCCGCTACAGTCGGGTCCGCCTGAGCGGCCCTTTTGCGGCGCAGGCGATGGAGGGCCCGCAGGTTGATCAACACGTAGATGAAGGTGTTCCCTGGCCCGGAGGAGGCCAGGACGGGCTGGTTAGCCGCGTAGCCGGCGGTGTGGGGACTCGCGCCCTAGCCCGCTGGAACCTCGCCACAGCCGCCGGTCAGCACTCGGTTGCCGTGTTGGATCACCCAGCCGAAACAGGCGATGCGGCTTGGGTTACGCCATCTATAGTACGTGGTGTGCCCCTTCCTTACTCAACCACTGCCACCGAGCCCCCGCGCCGCCCATCGCCGGCAGCGACCAGTCGGTCGCCCTGCTGCGCCACAGCATGCGCCCCGCCAAAGAACATATTTCGCCCAGGCCAGTGGTTGACCCGGTAGCCGACCTGTTCCAACTTTCTCACCACCGAACCGGCAATGCCCCCCTCGACTTGCAACACGTCCCCTTCAAAATGGACCCGAGGGGCATCAACGGCGTCAGGCAGCGGCAATCCAAAATCAATCACGTTGCTGATGACCTGCATAATAGCCGATCTCAGACGGTTGCTGCCACCGCTCCCCACGGCCAGGACCGGTTTGCCGTCGCGCAAAACGACGACAGGGCTCATCATTGTGGTCAAACGGGTGCCAGGGGGCAGACGATGAAAGCCCTGCGGGTGCAGATCAATTTCGCCCAGCATATTGTTCAGACACACCCCCGTATCGCCCACCACGAACCCCGCGTTTTCCCCGGCTGAGGTCGTCACACTGACCACCAATCCCTGGCCGTCCACGACGCTGATGTGGGTGGTGTCACCGGGCCCCGCCGGAAATTCAGGTTCGGCAGGGAGCGGTTTGGCCTTCAATGCAGCGAGCAATTCGTGCCGATGCCGGACAACGTGTTCGGCAGATAGGAACTGCTCGATGCGCTCCGCGTCTGGCCCCTGGCTCGTGTCCCACGTTGCGCGCGCCAGGTTCGTCAGACGCATCACCTCCGTCAAAAGACGCACGTGTTCAAACGAGTTGTGTGGCAGACCTGCCACGTTCACCGTTTCCAGCAGTTTGAACGCAAAAGCGATCAACACGCCCCCGCTGGAGGAAGGAGGGGGCAACAGCACGGTGTGGCCCCGGTAGCCCAGACGAACAGGGGCCGTTTGTTTCACCTTGTAGGAGGTCAGATCGTGGGCAGTTATCAGCCCGCCGTGGGCTTGCTGGTCTTCTACAATGGCCTGCCCCACCGTGCCGGTGTAAAACAGGGCTGGCCCTTCGTCACCCAGTTGCGTCAACGTCCTGGACAGCGCAGGAAAGGACATGCGCTCTCCGGCCTGGTACACCCGCCCATTCGGCGCAAATATGGCCGCCAACTGCGGGGTGTCGGTGAAGATGGGGGTCAAAATATCCAGCACGTAAGCCAATGCCTCGGACAATACGATCCCCTCGCGGGCCAGGCGAGCCGCCGGCTCCAACAGCTTTGCCAGAGGCAGTGTGCCGTGGACTTCGGCCATAGCGCATAGGCCGGCCACCACGCCCGGCACGGCGACGCTGGCCCGCCCGATGTAAAAAGGCTGTTGCTCTGGTCCAAAGTCGACCAGAATCTTCCGGAAGTCGGCGTCGTCACCCAATTTCCCTGAGGGCATTGTGCTGAAAAAATCATAAGCGATTGCCTGATGAGGGCGGTCGGGTTGTCCATTCTTGCTATCCACGACCAGGGCCATTCCTCCGCCGCCGACGTTTACCAGAACAGACTCCGCCACGAATGAGGCAAACGCCGCGGCCACCGCTGCGTCTACGGCATTGCCTCCCATCTTCAACATAGCTGCACCGACTGCCGCCGTTTGTGGGTCCCCGGCTGCTACGACGCCTTTCATCTCCCTTTTCACCTCAGATTACGGCTGCCGGCCCGCTGGCGCAGATAAGCGACCAGCATCTCCAGCGCCGCCTGAGCTGAGTGAGCCTTGTTCCTCTCGCGGTCACTCTCCCACACAAACCGGCGGCACACCTCTTCGTCTCGCGCCGAGAGAGCGATGTAGGTCAACCCCACCGGCTTGTCTGGCATCCCCCCACCCGGCCCGGCAATGCCCGTCACCGACAGGGCCACGTCGGTGAGAAACAGTCGGCGCGCACCCCGGGCCATCTCCAGCGCCGTCTGCTCGCTGACCGCGCCATAATCATACAGGGTGCTGTGGCGCACGTTCAGAACTCGCTCCTTAGCCTCGTAAGAATAGGCCACCACGTCCCCCACGAAATAGTCGGAACTGCCTGGCACGTTCGTCAGCCGATGGCCCAGCAAGCCGCCGGTGCATGATTCGGCCACCGACAGTGTTAGTCCCTGTGTCCGCAGCAACTCGCCGGCCACGCTTTCCAGTTGTTCGTCAGTCATTGAGGCCTCCATCTCACTCGACATTGATGGTTTCGCAGTATCAGTACTTGGGAATTTCGGGGAGTGAGGTATACCACACTTGGGGTGTGGCACAAGTGTCCCCGGATGCCTCACGGGTATCACTTTAGTTTCTTGAGAGGAGAGGTGGGTGGCAGACGATCATCAGCGGATAGGTAACGAATGAGCGGATGTCTCTCCTCGCGCAAGGGCGTGATCCGCTCATTCGCTACTTTATCCGTTGATAATCTCCTCTTGCTCAGAAAACTAAAGTGTTGCCCTCACGGAGCCGCATCTGGGGATGCTGGCTCCTCAGTTTTCTCAACTACTGAGTATATCACATCTACCACCCACCGACAATCAGGGTTGCAAAGGTTCAGGGCTTTTCAACGTTCTAGCACGAGCCAGGTGACAGTCACCTTGTTCGGCATGACACGTTGGCAAAAACGGTAAGAAATGGTGGTCAAGTGCCTTCCTCTCGCCAAAAGATCGGAGGTGACTGTCACCTGGGTTAGTGGCTTTGGCGCCCATTTGCCTGTAGCGGCGGCGTAGGGTAGAATCCAGTCCCAAATGGGCAGTCAGCACCAGGTTGCTTTTGGGACTGGCTTACCATAATATGTGTGGTATAATACGGCCATAGTACGCTCGCTCCCGAAGCTGGTCAATCCCCAACCATTTAGATCCCGGAGGCAAACTAGGATATGTCACGCAGACAGTGGGCGCTTGTCGCTGTTCTCATCTTGGTCAACTACATCGTCTTTGCATCTCTGTTCAACGTCGTCTTCAGCAATCGGTCTCGCCCGGCAGGTCCCACCCGTACCCCGTTGCCCACCTTCACCCTGGCCCCTCCGCCCACGCCGGTAGTGCTGGCGCCCACCAACACACCGGCTCCGCCGCCACCCACGCCAACGTCCACGCCTGTGCCGGCGATGCCCGATACACCCACCCCAGAACCGGCCGCGCCCACCGAATCGCCGACCACCGAATCGCCCCCAACTGTCTCCGGCGGTCCCTCGGTGACGGTGGATGTGAACTTGAACGTGCGCACCGGTCCTGGCACCAATTACGATCGGGTTGGCTCGCTGGCGGCCGGGTCTACGGTAGCCATCGTTGGGCGCAACGCCGATAGCTCGTGGTGGCAGATTCCCTACATCGGCGGCCCCGATGGCAAAGCCTGGATCTCGGCCGGCTACGGAACTGCCAGAAACACCGACGACGTGCCGGTCGTCGAAGCTCCACCCACTCCCACGCCCGCCGCGCCGACGCCACCGCCAACCCCATCGTCTCCACCTCCGACCCAGCAGCCAGCGTATCAATACACGCCCACCGGCTGGTACGGCGACACCAACTATGGGCTGACCCGCTTTATAGGCGAGATAAAAGATACGGCCGGCAACCCGGTCAACGGCGTCTTTGTTCGAGCCGTGTGTGGAACGTTTTCCACCATCTCTTACCCTTCTGGCCCGGTCGGCTGGGGACCGTTGGGCGAAAGTTCCGACTGGCCCCCTGGCTTCTACGACATCACCATAGACTCCAAACCCGTCCCCTGTCTGTGGACGTTACAAATCGTTGATACGGACGACCGGGTCACCGTCAAGGCTGAGCTATCAGCGGCAGTGCCCGTTGAGGTGACAGTGGAGCAATCCGTCATCCAGGCCAACTGGCAGAAAAACTGGTAGGTTGTGCCTGATAGAGAAAAGGCGACCGAAAAGCCCCGGTCGCCTTTTGTCTTCGCTCATATTGGCATAGTGTGCGCTAAGGCCCGGCAGTAGGGCGAGGCATTCCAGAGGAGCCACCGTCGGGCAAATGGCTGCGGTCAATCACGGGGATTGGTCTCCCGGCACACAATGTCGGGAATGCCTCGCCCCTACCCGGCACTGTATTCCAATATGAGCGTTTGTCTTTTGAAGGCATCCCCCTGTTTTTTTAACCGATTTATAATTGGTTTCATATCTGTCTCCTATGATCCTGTGCTATCTTTATAGCATAGCCAACCGGACCGAGTGAGCGAGGTTTATTGCGTATGCGTCGTTGCTTGGCGAGCATAGCTCAGCACGAATTGAATGCGTTGGTGCAAGACACGAAGGATGCCATCGGCAGTCTGAAGCACCAGCGCGAGTCTGTGATGCAAGCGATAGAGGCAGCTCGAACCGCGAACGAAGGTTCCGGTGACCTGCCCGACGAGACGAACTTGTTGGTAGCAGACCTGCTTGACAAACTGCTCCGCCTGAACGCCGTCCTGGATCAGTTGATGCACGAGACCGAACAAATAGAGATGGCCTGCCTCGCGTCCAGCACCGGGCAGTTGATAACCTGGACCATTTCTCTCAATCTGGCGACCGACGACCACCATCGACGGAGTCGGGTGTTCGCCAGCCACGCACAGGTTGAGACCACCTCTTAGCCCAACCCCACGAAGCGCGAAAACCCTCCATCTTGCCCAATAGGACTATCACCGTGTCAATCGGGTAGTCTCCCCGTTAAGCGTTGATGGTGTTTGGGAGCGCGAGGGCTTGCCCTCTCCCTCCCTCCAACCCCCTCCCTCTCCCAAATTGGGAGAGGGAGGGGGGGCAGGCGGGGGTGGGTGAGGGCTTTGCATCCTCTCGCCGCCAACACGCAAGAGGGAGACTACCGTCAATCGGGAGATTCGGGAAATGAGGGAGACGCAAATAGGGGCAACCGGCGAATTACTTCACATAAGCAATCACCGGCAAGGTCAGTTTATTGCCCCGGCGGGGGAGTGCCAAAAAAGAGGCGCCACCAGGCCTGCCACGGCGACTGGGGAGTCGCGCCGTCGGTGGCAGCGAAGGGCTTTCCCTCCGATGAGGGGACAGGCACGGCCTGGGGGGTGGGCATCACTACCACTACCGTTTCGCCCTGGCGAGCCCATTTGAGCTGCGTCCGGGCGATTTCTTCTATGTAGGCATCGCTTTGCACATAGCTGAGTCGGGCCTGTAGAGCCTGGCGGCGAGTACGAGCCGCAGCGACTTCCTCTTCCAATCGGACCGCCTCACTTTTAACTCGATAGGTGGCTGCGGTTCGGCGTGCAAAATCTACCACGAGGAACAGGGAGATGGTGATGACGATAATGGCAATGAACTGCGCAAGAGGAAATTGAGTTCCGCTTTTCTTCTTCAATTGGTTTACCCGTGCTCAGTCGTCACTACGGAGCCTATTTTTGTGCTCAACTGCGTAAGTACTGTAAATCGAATCGCTCATATTGGCGTAGTGTGCGCCGGGGTTTGATGACCGGTGTCGAGGACGGTAAGGGCGAGGCGGCGCCTCGCCCCTACCGAGCACCGTATTTCAATATGAGCTAATCGAATTCTGACGATAGAGTTGTTCCCTTTTAAGCAACAACCAAGTGACCGGCATTTGACCATCTGCTAGAGAGGCTCTTTTTTGCCATAATCAAATGATGCTAGAAATGGCGACAAAAGCGCCGGTCACTTTATTCAGGAACAACTCTAATACTTATGTCTGGTTGCTATTGTACCCTAATTTAGACATAATGTCAATGGTTTGAAAGGGGGGAAGGAGCCGGCGGAACAGGGGCCGCCCGGGTTGGGGGTTACCGGGCCTCGGCCAGGATGACGCGGCGGGTGTTGATGTACCAATCGGCGATGCTGCGGAAGCGATCTGCGGGGTTGACCATCGGCCCGATTTGCACGTTGTGTATGCTCTGGTCCACGGCATAAGTGTAGGCAGGATAGGCGATGATCAGCGCCGGCGTTTCTTCGGCGAAGATACGCTGAAATTGGAGGTAATAATCCCTGCGTTGGTCCTGGTCGGTCACGGAGCGGGCTTGTTCCAGGGCCTCGCTGGCCTCGCGGTTATCCCAGCCCCCATAGTTTTGACCCCCTTCGATCTGGGTTTGGTGCCACAGGGGATATGGATCGGGGTCGCCGGAGAGGAGAAGTTCGACCAGGACAGCCTGGAAGTCTCGCGCTCGCAGGCGGTCGCTCAGGCCGGCGCCCAGGGTTTCGACTTTGACGGCGATGCCCTGTCTGCTCCATTGTTCGGCCATAGCCTGTCCCAGCCGGGCGAAGACGGGATCGTCACCTGTCAGCAGGGTGAATTGCAGGGGACGACCGTTTTTGTCGCGGATGCCGTCGCCATCGGTGTCGAGCCAGTTGGCCTCGGCCAGCAGTGTCTGAGCTTGAGTCGGGTCGTATTCCACCGGCGGCAGGTCAGGGTCGTAAGCCCAACTCCAGGGGCGGATGGGCCCGTTGGCCACGATACCCTGCCCATTGAGCGCGTCGTCAACCAGAGCCTGTCGGTCCAGTGCCAGGAGTAGCGCCAGACGCACGCGGGCATCCTGGAAAAAGGGAGCCCCTTCGGGGTCCTGCAAATTCAGATACACGATCTGGTAGCCGGAGAGTCGCGCGCTATACAGGTTGAGTGAGGGCAACCTGGCTGCCTGGGGAAAAAGGTAAGGCGGGACGTAGCTGATGCCCTGGATTTCGCCGGCCTGATAGGCGGTCAACAGCCGCTCGTAGGTGGGATAAAAGCGAAATTCGACCCCGTCCAGATACGGTTGCTGTCGCCGGGCGTATTTTCTCTGCGCGGGAACGTAGTACGGATTGGGGACCAGCAGCGCTCGCTCGGCCGAGATCTCTTGCAAGAGAAAGGGGCCGGTGCCGATGGGGTGGACGTTGAAGGGGTGCGTCAGCAGTTCTTGAGCCGACACGCCGTTCAGCACGTGTTTGGGGAGGATGCCGATCGTGGTGTAGTCGGCGAAGGGGGGAAAGGGCTCGTGCAGGCTGAAACGGACGGTGTAGGCGTCTACCTTTTCCACCGTCACCGTGCGCCACAGGTCTCCCAGGTAGGGGACGCCGGGGAAGTCGGGGTCTTGCATCAACCTGACGGTGAAGAGGACGTCGTCGGCGTCAAATGCTTCGCCGTCGGACCAGCGCACGTCCTGGCGCAGGCGGAAAACGTAGGTGAGGCCGTCGGACGAAACCGACCAACTCAAAGCCAGGTCGGGTTCCAGGCCACCCTGGCCGTCGGCACGAGTGAGACCGTTAAAGATGAGAGCGGCCAGGTCCTGGTCGACCTGATTGTACTGGGCCAGGAGTGGGTTCACGTACTGGGGTGCGCCGGCCATCCCCTCAACGTAGATACCGCCCTCGTCCGGCACCAGCACCGTGGTGCGCGACAGGGCGATGGGAAAGAGAAAGACTCCTACCAGGGTGATGCCGCTGATGGCGATCAGCGCTTGCCAGCGAATATAACGTCCCATAAGGCCATTTAGCCAGCCAGCAGCACGCTGAGGATCGAAACGGCGAAAAAGGCTAAGGCCAGCCCGATGGTGGCCTGGAAAAGGGTCTTTTCAACGCCCCGGCGGGTTTTGTAGATGCTGCTGTCACCGCCAAAGACGCTGCCCAGCCCGCTCCCCTTGGCCTGAAGCAGAATGATCACGATGAGGGCGATGGAAAGGATGATCTGAATTAAGTTCACATAAAACGATATAGTCACGGTTGTGTCTCCCTTTCGGCGGATGGAAGAAACTGCTAAACGATTCGAGG
This sequence comes from Chloroflexota bacterium, assembly GCA_024276515.1. Lineage (GTDB taxonomy): Bacteria > Chloroflexota > Anaerolineae > 4572-78 > NAK82 > JAJRXB01. Next base: position 244 of record JAJRXB010000432.1, on the reverse strand, counting down.
CCAGGGCAGGATTATACCATGCCGATAGGCCGGGAGGCAAGCGGCAGCCACCCGAATGGTAGGGCAATCGCATCTAAATTCGAGTTTGGCCCCAAACCGTCATTCTGCCCGCACCTGCGATGGGGCAGGTGAGCGACGAGGGGGGAATCGCCCCGGAATAGGGATTCCGGGGCTACGAGATGGGGCGATGAACATCCCGCAGCGCCGGAATCCCTATTCCGGCGCGGGCAGAAAATACAGCCTT